>LNFH01000398.1 GCA_001464235.1 Rhizobiales bacterium Ga0077556
GCGGCTGCCGGCGGGGTGGTTGGCGCTCCGTCCGCTCCCGCTGGACAGGCGGCCGCGCCTGCTCGCGCCGGGGCGGCGTTGGCCTCGGCGGCGGCACCGCCTCGACCCGCGGCGTCTCCTGGCGTGGCGGCGGCGGCGTCAGTTCGGCCGGCAGCGGAATGTCGGCGACCGGCGGCGGATCGATGGTGACAGTGGCCGGGTCGACGGCCGGCTGCTCCGGCGGGGTCAGCTCGTCCGCCAGGGGCGGCGTCTCGGTGTCGGGCGGTGGAAGATCGACGGGCGGCGGTTCGGGCGCGGCGACGGGCTCCGGCGGAGTGAGCTCCGCCGGCAAGGGCAGGTCCTCGACCGGCGGCAGGGCGATCTCGGCAGGTGGCGTCTCCACCGGCGGCGTCTCGGTCGGTGGCGTCTCGGCCGGCGCGGCGCCGGCGGCGGTTCGGCATCGGGCTGGACGAGTTCGACATCCACCGACGGCAGGTCCGCCTGCCGCGGCGCGGTCGTGGCGAAGGCGAGAAAGGCGGCGAGCGCCGCGCCATGCAGCAGCACCGATCCGAGGCCCGCGGCGGGTGACAGCCAGCGGCTCCCGGTGCGGGCAGGGGGCGCCGGCGTCTCCGGCACCACCGCGAGGGGCGGCGTGTCGCCGGGCGGGTCGTCTGTGATCCGCACCGGCGGGACCTCGGCGCCGGGCGCGCTCTCCTCGGGGACGCGCATCGCCACGCGCGGGAACGGCCCGCCGTCGGGCAGGTCGTCGCGTCGGGCGCGGATGGCGCTGTCGAGCAGCATGGGCCTCGATGTCTCGCGAAGGGAGCGTCCGGCCGGACCAGGGATCCGGCCGGACGTAACATCATAACATCAGAACTTCACGCGCACGCCGCCATAGATGCTGCGCCCGGTGACCGGATAGAAGGTCGACGTCGTCGCGGCGTTGTAGAGGACGACGGGGGCGAAATCCGAGATGGCGCGCTTGTCGGCGATGTTGCGCACGTCGACGAAGGCCTCGCCGCCGCTCGGCAGTTTCGCCGCGGCGCTGATGTTGAACAGCGCGTAGCCCGGCACTCGGAACGTGTTGCGATAGTCCACGAAGGCGCCCTGCGGCACGATGTCGACCGATGGCGTGATCGAGAACCCCGCCGGATGGGCATAGGTCAGCGACGTCCGCAGCACGTGTTCGGGCGCCAGCGGCAAGCGGTTGTTGCCGTAGGTCGCATCGTTCACGAAGCGGAAGTCCGACCAGGTCCAGACCTGCTTCAGGGTGAGGCGATCGCCGTTGCCGGTCAGGTCGCGCGACAGGTCGATGCTGGCGGCAAGTTCCACGCCCTGGAGCTGGGTGCGGTCGGCGTTGAAGGTCGAGGCGGGGATGCCGGGCCCGGTGTTGAACTGCAGCATCTGGTTGCGCAGGTCGGCCCTGTAGGCGGTGGCCTCCCAGGAGAAGACGCCCCAGCGGCCGCGGGTGCCGATTTCGAAGGTCGTCCCGGTCTGCGCCTTCAGCGGCACGAAGGCGGTCGTGGTCGCCGTCGTCTGCGTCAGGTCGGAGAAGTCCGGCACGTCGGAGGAGCGCGTCACGTTGGCGAAGAGCTGCACGTCGCGGACCGGCTCCCACAGCAGACCGATGCGCGGGTTCACGCCCGAATAGGTCACGCCCGTGTCGACGGCGACCGGCACCGTGTTCATGTTCAGTGTGCCGGAGAAGTCGCGCTTCGCCACATAGGCCTTGAGGCCGGCGGTCAGCGCCAGCTGCGGCAGGACGAAGAAGCGGTTCTCGAACCAGGCCTCGTAGTTGGAGGCGATCTGGCGGGCGTTCACCGTCTGGGCGCCGCGCACGGCATTGCCGGCGTTGACGTATTGCAGCGCCTGGTTGTTGCCGGCGAAGATCCGGGCGCCGACGACGAGGTCGTTGCGGTAGCCGCCGAGGTTGAACGAGCCGGTGAACCGCGGCGAGATGCCGTAGGTCCAGCCGTCCTGGTCGAGCACCTGGAAGATCGGGTGGTTCAGGTGCTTGTGGATGACCCAGGAGGTGATGTCGAGCTGGCCGATGTCGAGCTTGATGGAGGTGACGTTGGCGAAGCGCTGCACATAGGTGTTGCGGGCCTGGTCGCCGGTGACGGCCGCCGTCGCCGCCTGGCGCGGATTGGTCATCGCCTGTCCGTAGGTGAGCGAGCCCGGCAGCTTCACGTCGGTGTAGTAGGCGCCGAAATAGAAGCGCGTCTCCACCCGGTCCGAGATGCGGCGGCCGACATTGGCGTTGAAGTGGCCGAGGTTCTGCTGCTCGTGGGCGCGCCAGCCGTCGGAATGTGTGAGGGTGCCGGAGGCGTGGAAGTCCCAGTCGCCCATGACGCGCGACACCGAGCCGTGGCCGCGGATCGTGCCGAAGGAGCCGGCCTCGAGGCTGAAGACGTTCGGCGCCGTCGCCGTATGGGCGGTCGGCGTGACGAAGTTGATGGCCCCGCCCAGCGTCGAGGAGCCGAAGGGCAGCGCATTGCCGCCGCGGAACACCTCGATGGCGCGCAGCGCCAGCGGATCGATCTGGTAGAAGTCGCCCGAGCCGTCGGCGAGGTTGGTCGGCACGCCGTCCTGCAGGATCTCGATTCCGCGCGTGTGGAAGGCGCGGGCGAGGCCCGAGCCGCGGATCGAGAGGCGGACCTCCTGGCTGTAGCGGTTCTGCACGAGGACGCCGGGCGTGTCCTGCAGCACGTCGCGCAGGTTGGTCGCATAGGTGTTGCGGGTGGTCTCGGCATCGATGTGCGAGACCGAGCCCGCGGTGCTGTTCACGGCGCGGCGCTGCTCGGCGACCGCGGGCGAGGTCAGCGTGCCGCCGCCCTGTCCCGTGGCGGCCGGCTGGCCCTCGATGGTGATGGTCGGCAGTTCGGTGGTCTGGGCCATGGCCGTGGCGATGGCGAGAGGCGAGGCGGCGGCAAGGGCGAGGAGCCCGGCGCGCGGAAGGTGAAAGCGGGTCATGATGGGGTCTTCGACACGGGATGACGACGGGCGGCGGCCGGGAAGGCCGCACGCCGGGGGAGAGAGTCGTGATCAGGCGGAGACGGGCGGTGCTCTCGGTGAGCGTGTGCCGAGCCAGCCCTCGAAGGCATGGGACGGCAGGAGGGGATCGTAGCTGCGCCCGGGGGCACGCGGCGCCACCGGGGCCTCGACGGCCGCGCCGGCGAGGGACGGCATGCGCGACGCGTCCCAGGCCGTGGCGTTGCACAGGCCGCAATGATGCGCGGCCGAGGCCTTGGTCGCCGGCTGGGTGCCGTCATGGCCGATGGACTGACCGTCCACGGTGCAGATGACGACGAAACCGGAGGAATCGAGGCCGCCGGCGGCCCGCGCGACGGAGCCGAGCAGGCCGGTCGCGGCGATCACATAGACGAGCGTCGCAGCGAGGATGCTGCGCGCCGCCCGGAAACGATCGCCACGGAAAAGCCACATGCGGATCAGCTACCGCCGGTGGTGGGGTGGAGTCAATCACCCCGCCCGGTGGAGCTGCGGGGACGTCAGAAGCGGTAGTTGATGCCGGTCCTGACCACGTGGCCGTTGACGCGGATCTCCGCCGCCGCGTCGGACGGCGTGCCGGGAACGAGGTCCGTTGCGGTCGCCCCCACCTTCCCCAGGTCGTAGAAGAGATATTCGGCCTTCACCGAGATGTGGCGCGTCAGCAGCACCTCGGTGCCGGCGCCCAGCGTGTAGCCGAAGCGCGCCTCCGACCGCGACACCGAGACGGTCTGGCCGAGGCCGTCGGTGGCGTTCGCCGCGAACCGGGCGCCGCCATAGGCAAGGCCACCCGTCGCATAGACCAGCACCCGGTCTGTGGCGAGGAAGCCCGCCCGCAGGCGCAAGGTCCCCAGCCAGTCGGTGGAGCGGGAGAAGTCGCCGGCGACCCCTGTCCCGAGCACGTTCGTCGCCTGTCCGGAGCGGCGGATGCCGGCGAGCTGGATGTCCGTCTCGATACCCACCACCACGCGCGGCCAGACGAGGTGGTTGTAGCCGATCTGGAGGCCGCCGAGGGCGCCCTGTCCCTCGTAGCGCAGGCCATCCGTCGCCATCCCCTGCAACACGGGGATGAGTGGCGACGAACCGGAGAAGGTGGGAGAGCCGGCGTTCTCCCAGCCGTAGCCGATGTTCGCGCCGCCGTAGAAGCCGGTCCAAACCCAGACGGGCGGAGGTGACCGCTGGATGGGCGGCAGCGGCGGGGCGATGCGCGCGATGTCCGCCCCGATGGCCGGGGCACAGAGCACGGCCACGACGGCGGCCGCGAGACGCAGGGACTGGAACATGACAGGTCCTCGTTTCCGGCGCCGGGATCAGCAGCGCACCGCGGCGCCGCCGCGATAGGGGCCTCGCACGACGACGCCGCTGCAGCGCGGGCCGTGATAGCGGGTGACGGTGTAGGGGCGCGGGCCGTAGACCGGGCCGCGATAGACCGGGCGGGGCGCGACGTAGACGCCGCGGTAGGGCGGCGCGACATAGATGGGGCGATAGGGCGCGACCACCACGGGCGGCCGGACGACCACGACCGGCGGGCGATAGGAGGGGCGACCGATGATGATGGTATCGGCGCGGGCCGGGGAGCCGGACGCCAGGAGCGTGGCGGTCAGGGCGAGGGCGGCAGCGCCGAGGCTGCGGCTGGCGGTGGGGCTGAGGGGCATGGTCGTCTCCTTGGACGGGGTGGCGATCGCCCCATCACGCCACGAGCCCTTGGCGTCGCCATTCCGCCGCCGTCTCGCGCCGCTGCGCTTTGTTTCGGTTTTTTTCGAGGGGCTCCGAGCTCTTGCGGTGAGGGCCGCCGCCCCGCATCCTCCGCGGCGTCGAGACCTGCCGATGCAACCGAACCCCGCCACCGCCACGACTTCGCCGGTCCACCAGCGCGCCATCCTCGTGGTGGAGGATGACCGCGCCCTGCGCGAACTCCTCTGCGACCACCTGACCGCCGCCGGCTTCATGGTGGCCACCGCCGAGAACGGCGTCGCCCTCGACCGCGAGCTCACCCGCTTCCAGCCCGACCTCGTCATCCTCGACGTCATGCTGCCCGGCGAGGACGGTCTGTCGATCTGCCGCCGCCTGCGCGATCGCCACCCCTTCCCCATCCTGATGCTCACTGCCCGCGGCGACGAGGTCGATCGCATCCTCGGTCTCGAATTCGGGGCCGACGACTACGTCACCAAGCCCTTCTCCAGCCGCGAACTGGTGGCCCGCATCCGCGCCATCCTGCGCCGCGGCAGCCGCATCTCCGACGGCGAGAGCCGCGTCGCCTTCCAGGGCTGGATGCTCGACCTCGGCGCCCGTAGTGTCGTGTCGCCGGCCGGCGTGCTGGTGGACCTCACCACCGGCGAGTTCGACGTGCTGGCCTGTCTCGCCACGCGCCCCTTCCGCGTCCTGTCGCGCGACCAGATCATGGACCTCACCCGCGCCGATCCCGCCGCGGCCTTCGACCGCGCTGTCGACATCGTCGTCAGCCGCCTGCGCCGAAAACTCACCGAGGCGGGCGCGCCCCCGCATCTGGTCAAGACCGTCCGCAACGGCGGCTACATGTTCGCGTCTCCCGTCCAGGACGCCTGACGAAAGGAGGCGCCATGTTCCGCCTCGGCCTTGCCGCGCGAATCCTCTTCGTCCTCGCCGCGAGCCTCGTCGCCTTCCAGCTCGTCGCGCTTGCCGTCATCAACATGACCGCGCCCGACGACGCCGACTCGCGCTTTCCCCTGCCCGCCCAGGTCGCCGCCATCGTCACCCTGATCGAGCGCTCGCCGCAGTTCCGCGACACGATCGAGCGGGCGGTGGAGGGCCCCGACACCCAGATCACCATCACCGCCGAGGCGCCCCGCCCGGAGACGGTGCTCTCGCCGCAGGCGACCGCCATCCTGAAGCGGTTCGAGCCGGCCCTCGCGGGACGCCAGGTCAGCATCGTCGCCCATGACCAGAACCTCGGGCGCTGGGCACGGGTCGGCGCCCGCTGGTTCTACGGGCTCAGGCCCTATTCCATCGCCGTGCTGCTGAACGACGGCGACCACCTGCTGGTGCGCGGCCGCGGCCGCGTGCCCCGCCGCCTCTTCGGCCTGCCGGTGGGTCGCCGCGGCGGGCCTGATGCTCGTCTGGCGCGAGGTGAGGCCGGTCGGCGAGCTCGTCACCGCCGCCGAATCCTTCGCCGCGACGGTGACGCCGCAGAAGGTGACGCCGCGCGGCGCGCCGGATCTGAGGAGGCTCGCGGGCGCCTTCAACGCCATGCAGGAGCGCATCGCCTCCCTCGTCCAGTCTCGCAGCTTCATGTTCGGCGCCATGTCCCACGACCTCCGGACGGTCGCAGCCCGCCTGCGCCTCAGGATCGAGGCGCTCCCCGCGGCTCCCGCGCGGGAGGCCGCCCTCGCCGACCTCGGCTCCATGGAGGCGCTGCTCGAGAACACGATGGAACTGGCCCGGCCGGTGCCGGCCCCGCGCGATGTCGCACCGGTGGACCTGGTGGCGCTGGTGGGCGAGGAATGCCAGAGCGTGACATCGGCCGGGCGGGCGGTTCATTTCGAGGTGACGACCGGTGACGATGTGGCGGTCGGGGGGGACGCTCTCGCGCTCCGCCGGGCCGTCATCAATCTCCTGTCCAACGCCCTGCGCTACGCACCGCAGGCCTGGGTGAGGATCGCCACGGCCGACGGGTTCGCCAGCATCATCGTCGACGATGACGGGCCGGGCATTCCGCCCGCCGATCGCGAACGCGTCTTCGAGCCCTTCCTGCGCCTCGAGACCTCGCGCAACCGCGAGTCCGGCGGGGCGGGCCTCGGCCTCGCCATCGTCCGCAAGGTGGCGGACGACCTCGGCGGCTCGGTGCGGGTGGCCGATGCCCCGACGGGTGGGGCGCGGCTGGAGCTCAAGGTGCCGCTGGCCCGCGACACGGACGGAGCGCCCTGAGGGGGCGGACCTCCAGGGGCTCCGTCCGGTCGCGGGTGGGGCCGGAGGGGTCCGCCTCCGGCGCCGGTCCCTCAAGCCGGCGCAGCTCGGGAAGAGCCTGTCGGCGGCCGTCGGGATCTCGTCGATGGGCTGGATCAGCGGCGGGACGCGATGAAGCCGCGGCAGGTGGCGCTCAGCTCGGCCTCGCGCGCCTTCAGACACTGCACCAGGCGCCCGCCGCCCGGCGAGACGCCCTGGCAGAGGCGCTGGACGTCGCCGCCGCAGGCCTCACGGGCCTGCGCCCGCTGCGCGCCGGGCTGGGCCGCTTCGGCCAGCACCATGGACATGGCGATGACGATGGCGGCGAGAGCGGCGACGAAGACCCAGAACAGCGGCGCACGCAGGGGAGCGGCGAGGTCCCTGCCGCGGAGCGCGGTGGAGGCGTGACGGTCTTGAACGGAAGGCATGGGCAACCCCGGGCTGGTGAACACGGCCGGAGGGTGCAGCGCCCCTGTTTCGGGGCTGTCGACGTTTCGTGTCGGTTTGTGTCGGCCTACTTGATGCCGGCGCGCATGAAGCTCTGCACGAACTGCCGCTGGAACAGGAGGAAACCGATCAGCAGCGGCGCCGAGGTCATCAGCGTGGCGGCGCAGATGATGGCCCAGTCGATCCCCTGGTCGGTGGAGGAGAAGACCTGGAGGCCGACGGTCAGTGGCCGCGATTCCACCGAGTTGGTGACGATGAGCGGCCAGAGGAAGTTGTTCCAGTGGTAGCTGACCGAGACGAGCCCGTAGGCGATGTAGACCGGCCGGCCCAGCGGCACATAGACCCGCCAGAGGACCTGCATCGGGCTCGCGCCCTCGACGCGCGCCGCGTCGTCCAGCTCCTTCGGCACCATCTTGAAGGTCTGGCGCAGGAGGAAGATGCCGAAGGCGGAAGCGACGTAGGGCAGGCCGATGGCGGGGATGGAATCGAGCACGCCAAGGCGGTTCATCGTCTTGTAGTTCTCGACGATCAGCACGTCCGGCATGATCATGAGCTGGGCGAGCACGAGGGCGAAGACCACCGTCGCGCCGGGGAACTCGTAGCGCGCGAAGGCGAAGGCGGCGAGCGTGCATAGGACGAGCTGGCAGGCGAGGACGCCGGTGACCAGCAGGAAGGTGTTGAGGAAGTAGCGCGCGAAGGGCGCCGCCTCCCAGGCCCGCTTGAAATTGTCGAGCGTCAGCGGCGCGAAGAGCTCGAAGCGGGTGGAGAATTCCGACGGGTGGAAGGCCGTCCACACCGCATAGGCGAGTGGCGCGATCCAGACGATGGCCAGCAGCCAGGCGCCTGCCGTCTCGGCCACCTTGCCCCAGCCCCGCGGTGCATAGACCTCGCTCATGCCGCCCTCACCGGTAGTGCACGCGGCGCTCGAGCACGCCGTACTGGATGAGGGCGAGGAGGCCGAGCAGAACGAGGAGCACGACGGTCAGCGCCGCCGCATAGGTCGTGTCCCAGAAGGAAAATCCGACCTGGTAGATGTAGAAGAGCAGCAGCGCCGTGGCGTTGTCCGGCCCGCCGCGGGTCATGACGAAGATGTGGTCGATGGTGCGGAAGGCGCCGATGACGGCGTTGACCAGCACGAAGAGGGTCGTCGGCATCAGCAGCGGGAACTGGATCCGGCGGAAATAGGTCCAGCGCGAGGCGCCCTCCAGCGCCGCGGCTTCGGCGAGGCTCGGCGAAATGGTCTGCAGCGCCGCGAGATAGAAGATCATGAAGAAGCCGGCCTCCTTCCACACCGCCACGACGGTGACGGCGAAGAGGGCGGTCTCGTTGGAGCCGAGCCAGTTCGGCCCGGTGATGCCGAAGACGCCGAGGATCTGCGCCAGCAGCCCATACTGCGGCGTGTAGAAGAACAGCCAGATGTTGGCCACCGCGATCATCGGCAGCACGGTCGGCGTGAAATAGGCCATGCGCACCAGCGTCCGGCCGGCGATCCGGTCGTTGACCCAGACCGCCATCAGGAGGGCGAGGGCGATGGAGGTCGGGATCGTGCCGAGCGCGAACCACAGGTTGTTCCACATCGCCTGCCAGAAGATGGGGTCGGCCATCATCTGTTCGAAGTTTGCGGGCCCGACGAAGCGCGCGGGGCGCCGCGGGCGCGGGGTCGAATAGAGGCTGTCGATCAGCGTGTTCACCGCCGGCCAGTGGGTGAACAGGATGAGCAGGGCGAGCGAGGGCCCCAGCATCAGCCAGGCGTGGATCCAGGTGCGGGTCTGGGTGCGGTACTGCAAGCGGCTCACGGCGGGGTTGGCGGGCGGCCGCTTCACGCGACCGCCCGGCAGGGCATCAGCGATAGGAGCGCAGGATCCGCTCGGCCTCGGCCTGCGAATCCTTCATCGCGGCCTCCGGCGTCTTGGTGCCGTTGAGCGCCGCCTGCAGGCCGTCGTTGAGCGCCTTGGTGACGCGCTGGTTCTCGTGGGTCGAGAGCTCGGCCACCGCGTACTGCAGCTGGTCGCGGGCGACCGCCGCGGCCGGGAAGCCGGCGACGTACTCCTTCATCGCCGGGGTGTCGAAGGCGTCCTTGCGCACCGCGACGTAGCCGGTGTCGATGCCCCACTTGGCGGCGCGCTCCGGCGAGGTGATCCACTGGATGAACTTGAAGGCGGCCTCCTGCTCGGCGCGCGAGGCCTTCTTCGACAGGTAGAAGTTGCCGCCGCCCGTCGGGCTGCCGCGCCGCTTGCCCGCCGCCAGCATGCCGACGCCGAAGGGGAACTTGGCGTTGGTGCGGACATTGGTGAGGTTGCCGGTGGTGGTCCACATCATCGCGCACTTCTTCTCGAAGAAGTCGCGCGGCGTAGTGCCCCACTCGACGATGCCGGTCGGGTGCACCCTGTGCTTGCGGGAGAGGTCCACCCAGTACTGCAGGGCCTCGATGACGCCGGGCGCGTCATAGGCGGTGCGGTTCCCTTCCTTGTTCATCAGCACGGCGTCGGCCTGGATGGCGAGCGCCTGGAACAGCCAGTAGGGGAAGCCGGAGGAGGGGATCTGCAGTCCCCACTGGGTGGTGTTGGCGCCGTCGCGCTTGGTCAGCTTCTCGGCGAAGGCCACCTGCTCGGCCCAGGTCTGCGGCGGCTTCTCCGGATCGAGGCCGGCCTCCTTGAACAGCTCCTTGTTCCAGTAGAGCACGATGGTCGAGCGCTGGAAGGGAATGCCCCAGGTCTTGCCGCCGGTCTGGCTGTTTTCCATGAAGCTCGGGAAGAAGCTGGCGAGCCAGGCCTTGTCGGCGTCGGTCTTGATGAAGTCGTCGAACGGGACGATGGCGTCCTCGTCGATCAGCGTGAACATGTCGGTGGACAGGAGCACCGAGGTCACCGGCGGCGTGCCGCTCTTGTGCGCGGTGATCGCCTTGACGATCGTCTCCTGGTAGGTGCCGGCATAGATCGGCTTCACCGTGATCGCCGGGTTCTCCTTGGCGAAGTCCGCGGCATAGGTGTCGATCAGCCGGGTGATCGGGCCGCCGACGGCCACCGGATAGAAGAACGAGACCTCGACCTTGGCCTGGGCGAGGGCAGGGGCCGCGAGGAACGGCGATGAGGCGGCGAGCGCGCTGCCGGCCTTCAGCAGCGTGCGGCGGTCGATGCGGTTGGACATGGCGTGATCTCCCTGAACATTTTTGTTGTGTGCCGGCTCATCATAACCGTTTGCCGGTCGCCGTGTCGAAAAAGTGCTCATGGTCGCTGTCCCAGTCGAGGCCGATGGTCTGACCCTCGCCGAGCCCGATCTTTCCGGGCACGCGCACGATGAGCGGCTGGTCCGCGATACGGGCTTCGACGAGGCTGTCCGCCCCGAGGTATTCGACCGATGTGACGGTTGCGTGAATTCCGTCATCCGCCAGTCGCAGATGCTCCGGCCGCACGCCGAGCGACAGCGATGCGGGGTCCCGTCCCGCCGGCGCCCGCGCCGTGACGGCCGTGCCGAAGGCGGTGGCCGGGACGACGTTCATCGGCGGCGTGCCGACGAAGCGCGCCGTGAAGATCGTCGCCGGGCGGTTGTAGAGCTCCTCCGGGCTGCCGTGCTGCTCCACCTGGCCGGCGCGCATCAGCACCACGCGGTCGGCCATGGTCATCGCCTCCACCTGGTCGTGGGTGACGTAGATCATGGTCACGCCGAGGCGGCGCTGCAGGCCACGGATCTCGCGCCGCATCTCCAGCCGCAGCTGCGCGTCGAGGTTGGAGAGCGGCTCGTCCATGAGGCAGACCGGCGTCTCCGCCACGATGGCGCGCCCCAGCGCCACGCGCTGCTGCTGCCCGCCGGAGAGCTGCGAGGGCTTCCTGTCGAGAAGCTGGGAGAGGCCGAGGATGCCGGCGGCCTTCTCCAGCCGCTTCAGCCGCTCGGCCTTCGGCACCTTGCGCACCTCGAGGCCGAACAGGATGTTCTGCGCCACGGTCAGGTGCGGAAACAGCGCATAGCTCTGGAACACCATGGAGACGCCGCGCTCGGCCGGCGCCGCCTGGGTCACGTCGCGGCCGCCGATGCGGATGGCGCCGCCGGTGGTCGATTCCAGGCCCGCGATCAGCCGCAGCGTCGTCGACTTGCCGCAGCCCGAGGGGCCGAGCAGCGCGACGAGATGGCCCGCAGCCACGTCGAACGACACGTCCGATACCGCGTTCTGGGTGCCGAAGGCCTTGCTGACACCGTCCAGGGATACCTCGGCCACCTGCGTCCTCGCCTGCTCAATGCCGCCGTCCGGGCGGGACGGCGGGTTCGAGCCATAGCGAATAGCTCCCGTCCGTCCAAGGCCTCAATCCCCGCGCCGACCGCCTTGCCGTCCCTCGCCGCGATACTGCGCCGGCTCGGGAGCGCTTACGCCTGGATGCAGGCGGCGAGCATCGCCCGTGCCGCGTCCGCGTCGAGGCGGCCCATCTCGCCGATCAGCACCAGGCGCACCGCGTCCCCTGCGAGCCCCGCCGGAGCCGGGCCGAGGGTGGCGCGATCGCCCACCAGTTGGAACAGCATCGGCCGGTCCGGCTGGCCGGCGAAGGTGACGAAGCCCTTGGCGCGCACCAGCCGGGGCGCCAGCCGCCCGATCGCCGCCTGGAACGCCGCCATGTCGAGGGGCCGATCCGCGGTGAAGGTCGTCGTCTCGAAGCGCGGCGTCGCGAAGCGGGTCTGCGCCGCCCGTCTGGCATCGGGCGCGGCGGGTTCGTGGCCGCCGCCGGCGAAGGCGAGTTCCGGCGCGATGCGTCCCCCGGCGACGGGGAAGATCACCCGCTCGGGCTTCAGCGTCGCCAGGGCGGCGCGGGCGCGGGCAAGCGCGGTCTCGTCCACCAGATCGGCCTTGTTCAGCGCCACGACGTCGGCGCTGGCGATCTGCGAGCGGCAGAGTGCGTCCTCCAGCAGGGCGGGGTCGTCGGCCAGCGCCCGTGCATCGGCCACCGCCACGACGGTCTCGAGCGTCGCGTCCTTCCAGACCACCGGGTCGAGCAGGCTGCGCACCACCTCGGCCGGGTCCGAGACGCCGCTCGTCTCGATGACGATGCCCTCAGGTCGAGGCTCGCGCCTGAGCAGGCCCGACAGCGTGCGCAGGAGGTCGCCCTGCAGCGAGCAGCAGATGCAGCCGTTGGAAAGGCTCATCACCCCGTCGGCGTTCTCCGCGATCAGGTCGGCGTCGATGTTCACCGCGCCGAAATCGTTCACCACCGCCGCCAGCCGCCGGCCCTGGTTGGCGGTGAGGAGATGGTTGATCAGCGTCGTCTTGCCCGCCCCCAGAAAGCCGGTGACGAGGATGACGGGAATGCCCATGGCCGCGTCACGCCGCCCGGACGGGGCGGCGCACCGGGCGGCCGGGACGGGCGTCGCGAACCAGAGCGCCGTCGGAGATCACGGCCTCGCCGTTGACGACGACGTGGCGCATGCCCTCCGAGGCGCGGTTCATGGCCTTGAACTCGGCCCGGTCGGTCAGCGTGTCGTAGTCGAAGACGACGATGTCCGCGTCGCAGCCGGCCTTCAGTCGCCCCTTGGTGCGCATGGCCGGCGTGCTGTCGGCGAGGATGTCGGCGGGGATCTGCGTGCACTTGGCGATGCCATCGATCAGCGGCAGCACCTCCCGCTCGCGCACGTACTGGCGCAGGAACCGCGTGAAGGTGCCCGACGAGCGCGGGTGCGAGCTCGTGCCCTCGGGGAGCGGCCAGGCCTCGCCGTCGTAGACCGAGCCGTCCGGATTGGTCCACGGCATGGCGTCGGAGGCGATGGCGCCGCCGGGATAGAGCACGGAGACGTCGAGCAGGTCGCGGTGGCGGCTGTTGGCCTCGACGTCGAGGAAGTGCCAGAGCACCAGCGACCCGGGGTCCTGCGCCTGTGCCGCCAGGAGGTCCTCGCGGTTGTGGAAGGTGCGCCCCGTGTCGACCATCTCGATGGATTCGTAGGTGCCGCCGGTGCGCTCGGGGAAGGCCGGGTCGGCGAAGAAGGTGGCGCCGAGCACGGTCGAGCCGGTGCCGTAGGGATAGGCCTCCACCGTGATCTTCAGCCCGAGGTCCTGCGCCTTCCGGATCAGCGCCGCGGCCCGCTCCACGTCCTGCAGGCTGGTGCTGTTGAAGTGGCAGATGTGCATGTGGGCGCCGGTCGAGCCGGCATAGCCGACGAGGCGCGTATAGGCCTCGATCGAGCTCTTCGGATCGATGTTGGAGGCGTAGGCGACGTGGGTATAGGTCGGCACGCCGTAGTCGGCGGCGAGCGAGCAGACCGCCGACATCTCCTTGACGCCTGCGCCCGGCGCATAGGCGTTGAGGATGCCGATGCCGACCCCTCCCTCGTCGAGGCCCTGGCGGATGCGGCGGAGGATCTCCGTCATCTCCGCGTCGGTGGCGACGTTGTCGATCCAGCGCTTGTCGTTGGAGTTGCGGCCCATGAAGCCGAGCTCGGCCTCCGGCTCGATGCCGATCATCGCGGCGATGCGGGCGAAGACCCAGTTGGCGGCGGTGCCGTAGTTGAGCACCCGGCCCTTCTTCGCCTGGTTCTCGTACCAGAGCGCCACGGGGAGCACGCCTGCCTCCAGTTCCAGCGTCGTCGTCACCCCGTCGAAGGCCTGCATGCGGTCGGCGGCGACCGTCTGGCCGTGGGCGTGCAGGTCGATGAAGCCGGGCGCCACGACGAGGCCGGAGGCGTCGATCTCGCGGGTGCCGTCGCCGCTCACGGTGCCGACCGCGGCGATGCGGCCCTTCGCCACGGCGACGTCGCAGACCCGGTCGAGCCGGCTCTCGGGATCGATGACCCGGCCGTTGCGGATGACGAGATCGAAGGCGCCGGCGGCGGAGGCTGAGGTCATGGCAGGTCTCGATGCGGAAGCGGGAGCGGGGCGTCCGGGGGCGCGCGATCTTACGGTGGCGGACCTCCAAGTCGAGGCGGCGGGGCGGGAGGCTGCCGCGCATTGGCGGCCCCTCGGAACCTTGTGATCGGCGACGGGCTTGATCCCCGGGCCATCTCCTCCACCCTGTAGCCTGTGCCGCCATGACCGGATCGCCGATGCTTCGCCTGCTTCTCGTCCTCACGACCCTTCTCGCCGCGCCGGCCGCCGCCCAGGAGTTGCGCGGCCACGGCGGCCCCGTGCGCGCCCTCGCCGCCGCGCCCGACGGGCGGCTCGCCCTGTCGGGCTCCTTCGACACCTCGGCCATCCTCTGGGACCTCGAGCGCGGCCTCGCCCTGGCGGTGCTGCGCGGCCACGACAGTTCGGTCAATGCGGCGCTGGCGCTGCCCGACGGCCGCTTCGTCACTGGCGGCGAGGACGGCCGCATCCTCCTCTGGCGTCCCGGCCGCGCCGAGCCCGAGGGCCGGATCGAGGGCCACACGGGCCCCGTCGCAGGCCTCGCCCTCTCGCCGGACGCAAAGGGTCTCGCCTCCGCCTCCTGGGACGGCACGGTGCGCGTGACGCCGCTCGCCGGCGGCGAGGCGGTGGTGATCTCCGGCCACCGCGGCCCGGTCAATGCCGTCGCCTTCACCCCCGACGGCGCCGCCCTCGTCACCGGCGGCCATGACGCGACGGTTCGCATCACGCCGCTCACCGGCGGCACTGCCCGCAGCATCGATCTCGGCCTGCCGGTGGCGGGCCTCGTGGTGGCGCCCGACGGCGAGATCGTCGCCGGCGGCGCCGACGGCCGCCTGCGCTTCCTCGCGCCCGACGGAACCCGCCGCGGCGAGGTCGCCGCCGCCGAGACGCCCATCGTCGCCGTGGCGCTCTCGCCCGACGGACGGCGCATCGCCGCGGCCGGCATCCGCGGCTCCGTGGCGCTGGTCGACAGGACCTCGCGTTCGGTCGAGCGTGTGCTGGTCGGCCCCGGCCTGCCGGTCTGGTCGCTGGCCTTCCGTCCCGGCACCGACGAACTGATGACCGGGGGCGGCGACCGCCTGGTGCGGCGCTGGCTCGCCGCGACCGGAGAGCATCTCGGCGCCGTGGTCATGTCGCGGCCGTCCGACCGTCTCGCCGGCCTCGCCGACCACCCCGGCGCCGAGGTCTTCCGCGCCTGTTCGGCCTGCCACACCCTCGGCCCCGACGACGGCAACCGCGCCGGGCCGACGCTCCACGGCGTCATCGGCCGGCGCATCGGCACCGCCCCGGGCTACGACTTCTCGCCGGCCCTGCGCGGCATGGACATCGTCTGGACCAAGGAGACCATCGCCCGCCTCTTCGAGATCGGGCCGAACGCCTATACGCCGGGCACCAAGATGCCCGAGCAGCAGGTGACGGACCCGGACGACCTCAAGGCGCTCGTCGACTTCATCGCCAAGGCCACCGGCGCGGAATAGCCACCGGCGCGGAATGGCTCAGTTGAGCCCGTCCTTGCCGGCCTTGGCCTCGGCCAGATAGTCCTCGGCCGTCCGCACGCGCGGGCGCTCCTGCGCCGCATAGGGGTCGAAGCCCTCGTTGACCACGCGCTCGACGCGGCAGTCCTCGCACATGAACAGCGCCTCGCGCCGCGCCGCATTGGCGCCGGTGAACATCCAGTGCCCCTCGAGCTTGGCGGCGATCCGCTCGATGGTCGACTTGGTGCCGAAGGCCTTGCCGCAGGCGGTGCAGTGGAACGGCTCCTCCTCCTTCACCACCCGCCGCGGCTCGCGCCAGGCGACGAAGTCGAGCTGCGGCACGAGGTCGATGGCGTCCTCCGGGCAGGTCTGTTCGCACAGGCCGCACTGGACGCAGAGGCTCTCGGTGAAGCGCAGCATCGGCTTGTCGGGATTGTCCGACAGCGCCGCGGTCGGGCAGGCGGAGACGCAGGCGAGGCACAGCGTGCAGGCCGCCACGTCCACTTGGGCCTTGCCGAAGGGCGCGCCCGCCGCCAGCGGGATGCGGTCCACCGGCGCCGGGGCGGCGTCGTGCAGTTCGAGGAAGGAGAGCTCGAGGAGGCCGCGCTTCGTGCCCATCGGCAGGAAGCTGGAGGGCTTCGGCGACGGCGTCGCGGCGAAGGGCAGGGCGAGCGCCTGCGCCAGCATGTCCGGATCGTCGGTCTCCACCAGCCGGACGACGTCGGCGCCATAGCCGAGCGCCGCGACCACCGAGCGCGTCGTCTCCAGCGTCCGCATCAGTCCGAGCAGGTCGTGCTTCGGCTTGGCGCGGCCGAGGACGGCGATGCCCGCCGCGCCATAGGCGAGGGCGGCGGCGAAGAGCTCGGGCCCGGCCTGGGTGATCTCGTTCACCTGCAGCGGCAGCACATGGGCCGGCAGGCCGGCCCCGAAACGCGCCAGCGCGTCGATCAGCGGCAGGCCGTGATCGCCGTCATGGAGCAACAGCACGGCGCCCGTGCCCCCCGCGGCGGCATAGGTCGTCATCAGCGCCCTGAGGCGGCCGAGCACCGCGTCCACCGGCGGCAGCGCATAGGCCGCGGCGCCCGTCGGGCAGGCGGCGGCGCACTGGCCGCAGCCGGCGCAGATGGCCGGGTCGATGGCGACGTGGTCGCCGTCCGGACTGATGGCGCCGGTCGGGCAGAGGTCGAGGCAGCGGGTGCAGCCGGTGATCTTGTTGCGGGAATGGGCGCAGAGATCGGCGGTGAAAGTGACGAAGCGCGGCTTGTCGAAGGTGCCGACGAGGCCCGACGCCTCGCCGATCAGCCTCTCCACCGCGGCGGCGTCGCGCGGGTCGGCGCGCAGGTAGCCGGGCCTGAGCTCATGCGCCGGGAACAGCGGCATGCCGCCCGAGAGGTCGATGACCAGGTCCGACGTCGAGGCGGCGCCGTTGCGCGGTGCCTGCCACAGATAGCTCCGCCGCGACGAGGGGGCGGGGAGGGCATAGTCGTCCACCACGAGGGAGAAGGCGCCGAGATGGCCCCGCGCCGTGGTGATCGTGCCTTTGACGACCGGGAAGGCGGTCTCGCGCTGCGGCGTCACCTCACCCGGCCGGGTGAGGAGGACGGTGACATCGAGGTTCGCCGAGAGCCGGCGCGCCGCCTCCACCGCGACCTCGTCGCGGCCATAGACGAGTGCGACGCCCTTGGATTCCAGCGTCACGGCCTGGATCGGCGGCATCTCGACGGCCGCCGCCGCCAGCAGCGCCGCGGTCTTCGACCCGGCCTTCGCCGCGTCCACCGACCAGCCCGCCTGCTCGCGCACGTTGCCGAAGGTCAGGCGCCCGGCATGGCCGAGATCCTGGGCGACCTCGGAAAAGAGCGGGGCCTCCTGGGTGCAACCGACGGTGACGTCGCCGCCCTGGGCGATCACGGCCTTGAAGAAATCGAGCTCCTTGCGGCACAGCTGGTCGGCGGTGCGGACCTTCGTCCGGCACGCCTTCGCCACCGTTTCCCCATGCAGCGGCATGGTTTCCTCGCAGGAGCAGAGGAATGTGGTGCCTGCCGTCATTGCGCTCTCCGACCCGCGGCTCTTCCCGCCGCGTGGGGTCTTCATATATTGGAAGCAGTCAAAAGAACCAGACCGGCCTGTCGCCGCGCCCCCGGCACCGAAGGACTTCATGGCCCTCGTCACGCTCCGCGCCCCGTCGACCCTCGACCTGCCGCCCGGTTTCCGCACCGTTCCGCTGCGCGAATCGGGCGATGCCTTCGCCCATGCCTGCCGCACGGCGGCGGAGGAGGGCGCCGGCACGCTCGTCTGGGTGCGGCGTTTCGACCTCGCCGAATTCGCCGTGGTCCTCGAGCCCGAGCAGCCGCTGGCCGAGGCGCGCAAGGCCTTCTTCATGGGCATGAACGCCACCGCCGACGCCATCGCCGCCCTCTGCCCGCCCGAGCGCAGCGTCGCCTTCTCCTTCCCCGACGCGATCCGCTTCGACGGCGGCCTCGTCGGCGGCGGCCGCCTCGGCTGGCCGAAGCGCTGTGCCGAGACCGACGTGCCCGACTGGCTGGTCTTTGCCGCCAGCGTGCGCGTCTCCTTCTCCGGCCTCTTGGAGCCGGGACAGGCGCCGACCGCCGCCGCCCTCGACGAGGAGGGCTTCGAGGGCGTCGGCCCGGCCATGCTGGTGGAGAGCTTCTCCCGCTTCCTCCTGCGCGCCGTCGACATCGTGCAGCACCAGGGCTTCGCGCCCATCCTCGCCGAGTATGTCGCGCGCGTCGCCAAGGACCGTCCGGGCGACACGCTCTCGCTCACGCCCGACTGCGATCTCGTCATCCGCCCGGCGGTCGGCGACATGGAGCGCCGCATCGGCTTCCTCGACGGGCTGAAGGCCGCGTCTTGGCTCGACCGCGACACGGGAGGGCCGAAGCTGTGATGATGCTCCGGACCATCCGCCTCGATCCCTCCGACACCTTCGTCTTTCCCGTCGCCGCCGAACCCGGGGAATGGGCGGTCACCGGCTCCTTCCTGTTCTGGGGCCGCGACGTCGCCGCCCTCGCCGGCAAGGAGCGCGCCGCCTTCCGCTCCGGCTTCGTCGGCGTCTCGTCCCTCGGCTTCTCGACCCTCGTCGTCGCCCAGCCGATCCGGCCCGAGGAGCGGGTCGTCGCCGTCGACAGCCTCGCCCGCCAGCTGATGGACCGCCTCGGCGCGCCCGACATGGACGCCGCCCGCGCCGCGGCGGACGAGGAGATCGCCTTCGCCGCCTCCCTCGCCGACCATCCGGAGGGCACGCTGGTGGCGATGCACCGCGCCCTCGAGGCCGGTGAGATCCGCGAGCAGTTCCGCACCCTGTCCGCCCGCGAGAAGACCGCCGGCGCCGACAGCCTCCATGCGACCGCCCGCGCCTTCACGTTCCACGAGGAGGTCGACGACGGGCCCGAGGAGCGCGTCGACCTCATCGACATGATGGCGGCCCGCAAATGACCACCGAAACCCGCACCGTCACCGAGTTCTGGGTCTCCTCCGGCCATCACATGACCCGCCGGGTCGAGGGCGGCGGGCTCGCCGTCACCGACGAGATGATCCTCGCCTATCTCGCCCGCCCCGAACTGGTGCCGCCGCCGGAGGCCTGCGCGGCCGAGCGCGCACTCCACGCCGAGCTCATGGGCGCGCCTCGCCGTCCCGTGACCGCCGCCATGATCGATGCCCTCGCCGACGAGGACGCCCGCGAGAACTGGCGCTTCATGATCGGCTTCCGCGACCGGCTCCTCGCCCATTCCAGCATCGAGGCGGCCTATCTCTCCATCGTCCGCCAGGGCGCGAAGGGCGTGCCCCCGCTCTTCCTGAACCAGCTCGTCCACCTCGTCCTGCGAAACGCGCTGGACGGCTGCGAGGACCCCTTCGTCCTGCGCGCCGCCGAACTCCTCTTCCGCCCGCAGAAGGGCTCCCTCAAGGACGGCACGCTGCTCCTCGCCGACCAGGAGCTGATCGAGAGCTTCGAGGCCGAGCGCCAGGCGCTGCTGCACACCTCGCCGCTCGCCGCCATGATGGGCACGGACGCGATGGGCGACCTCGAGGTGATGACCGACGAGACCGCGCCGACCTACTGGTCGCGCTCGGACGCCTTCTCCATGGTGTTCAACCTCGGCGGCGACCCGCGCTCCCGCGAGGCCCTGTGCCGGGCGCTGGAGACCTGGATCGCCCACATGCTGGGGGTCGAGACCATCATCGTGCCGATCGAGCGGATCGAGGACGCGGACTGGCGCTGGTTCGTCGGCCTCGACGCCGAGGCGACCGCCATCGGCAACAGGCTCTGGCGCGGCGAGGCGGTGGACCCGGCCGACCAGAGCCGCGTCTGCGGCCTGTTCCGCCTCGACTTCGCCGACCCGCGCACGGTCGATCCGAAGCTCGGCGGCAAGCCGGTCTATCTCATCATGGCGCTGACCGAGGACATGATCCTCCGCGTCAAGCCGCAGAACCTGATCGTCGGCCTGCCGCTCGCCGGCCGGCCGGCGGCCTGAGGAGACGCCCATGCCCGTGCAGCACCTGACCGTCGGCATCGTCGCCGTGAAGCGCAAGCTGAACAATCCCTGGGTCGATTTCGAGTGGCTCCCCGAGGCGGTGCTGCCCGGCCTGCCGGCGGTCGCGCCCGGCACGCTGATCGGCGCCGAGGGTCCCGTCGAGCGCTGGTATCTCGGCCCGGCCGAGCTCACCTTCCATTCCGGCGAGACCTCCCATTATCGCGACAACCTCCTCTCCGGCCGCCCTGCGGTCTGGGTGGCGCTGCGCGAGGCCTATGACGGCGGCTGGTCGGTGGCCGGCGCCACCGTCGACCCCTACGAGGGCGAGGCCTTTGTCGACGTGGTCACCGACAAGGTCGAGGCCGTAGCAATGCCCCATGAGATCGCGGTGGAGCTGCAGGCCTTCGTCGACGCGCACCATGTCGACCAGCCCTTCTTCAAGCGCAAGCGCGACCGCAAGGACCCCCATGCCGAGCCGGACTTCGGCCTCGGCCACCCCGCGCGCCAGCCCGGGAGGCGACCGTGAGCGGCGCCGACAAGGGCTTCCTCTCCCGCTGGTCGCGGCTGAAGCGCCAGCCGGCTCCGGCTCCCGAGGCCGCACCGCCGGCCGCCGAGCCCGCCGCCTCGCCGGTGCCGGAGGGCAAGGCGCTGGACGATCTTCTGGCACAGCTTCCGCGCGTCGAGGATCTCGTCCCCGGCCAGAGCCTCTCGGCCTTTATGCAGCCCTGGGTGCCGACCGGTGTCCGCAACGCCGCGCTCCAGCGCATGTGGCTGCTCGATCCGGCCATCCGCGACTACGTGAGCCCGGCGCTCGACTACGCCTACGACTACAACACGCCCGGGGCGGCACCGGGATTCGGGCCCATGGAAACCGGCCAGGACGCCATCCGCGAGGTCGCGGAGATGTTCGACCGGGTCCTCGGCAAGGACCCGAAAGAGGGTCCCGGCCAGTCTGCGGGCGGACACGACAATGTGTCGCAAGCCGGTTCGACAGACGCCCCCGCAGATGCTGCGGTGCAGCAATCCTTCCCTGCAACGTCAACCGTGCGGACGGAGGTATCCGGTGCGTCCGCAAAGACGTCTGGAAAAGCACAGGAAATCGGCGGGGAAGGAGCGCAGGCGCCTGCTGCGGTGCACAAGAGTGCGAATGAAACGAAGGACTTGCGACCCGTCGCTCGCCGTCACGGCGGGGCGTTGCCGGGTTAGGAAGGCCCTATGACCGCTTGCCAGAAGGCCCCATAGCTTGTAGCTATTCTAAGGCAATTATGGAAAGCCTATGACCAAGGTGCGGTACAGCGCCGGCAGGGTTCCACGGAGCGGTCGCAGCAGTGCGTGAACGGGGACTAGAGGAAGCGATCAAGGCGGTCGGCGGGGTGGGTGCCCTGGCGAGAGCGCTCGGCATTTCGCAGCCTTCCGTCTCGAGCTGGAACCGCGTGCCTCCCGAGCGCGTCATCGCCGTGGAGAAGGTCTCCGGCGTCGGCCGCCACGTGCTGCGGCCCGACCTCTATCCCGAGAGCCGCTCCTCCATCGCCCTCGCCATGGAAGCGGCCCGCGACAAGGCCGGCGTCGACGAGATGGACCGCCTGCGCTCCGCCGAATACGGGCTCCTCGCCCTCCTGCTCTTCCGCGTGCCCACCGCCGAGGTCCTCGCCCAGGTGGCCGAGCTGAAGGGCGACGTCTCGCCCCTCGGCATGGCGCATCTCGCCCTGGCGCGCGCCGCCGCCGAGACGGACGTCGAGAAGGTCGGCCGCGAGTTCTTCGATCTCTTCGTGGGCGTCGGGCGCGGTGAGCTGCTGCCCTATGCCTCCTACTACCTGACCGGCTTCCTGCACGAGCGGCCGCTCGCCGCCGTGCGGCAGTCCTTCGTCGACCTCGGCATCATCCGCGAGGACGGGTCGCGCGAGCCGGAAGACCACATCGCCCTGCTCTTCGACGTGATGGCGAATCTCGCCTCGCGGGAGATCGGCGAGGGCTACGAGACGGAGAAGGCCTTCTTCGAGGCGCATCTGAAGCCTTGGGCCGGCCGCTTCTTCGCGGATCTGGAATCGATGACGGGCAAGCCCTTCTACGCCGCGGTGGGCGCGGTGGGCAGGCTGTTCGTCGCCATTGAAGACGAGGCTTTCTCCTTCGACGCCTGAGGCGCGAAGGACGAATGGAGGACACGACCATGTCGGATCAAGCCAAGAACCAGGGAACCGCCGCCGCTCCGGCCCGCCGCGACTTCCTCAAGGCGATGACCGGTGCCTCGGCTGTCGCCGCGGCCGCCGTGGTCGGCGCCGACCAGGCCGATGCCCAGGCCGTCACCCGTGAGAGCCGCGACGAGCGCACCAAGGCCCGCTACCAGGCCAATTCCGCGCACGTCCAGGCCTTCTACCGCACCAACCGCTACTGAGAGGCGCCCCCCATGCTCATCAAGCGCAAGTCTGAGGACGCCGCCCGCACCCGTCTCGCCGGCCTCGCCGGCGGCCTGACCTCCGGTGTGATGGATCGCCGTACCTTCCTCGCCCGCTCCGGCCTCACCGCCGCGGGCGCCATCGCCGTCGGTTCGCTGACGCTGGGCGCGGTGCGCCGCGCCGAGGCCGTCGCCGCTCCACAGCCGGGCGTCGCCATCACGGTGAAGAAGAACATGTGCACCCACTGCTCGGTGGGCTGCACCGTCAAGGCCGAGGTGCAGAACGGCGTCTGGACCGGCCAGGAGCCGGCCTGGGAGAGCCCGATCAACCGCGGCACCCACTGCGCCAAGGGCGCGGCATCGCGCGAACTCGTCTTCGGCGAGCGCCGCGTGAAATATCCGATGAAGCTGTCGGGCGGCCAGTGGCAGCGCATCTCGTGGGACCAGGCGTTCAACGAGATCGGCGACAAGATGATGGAGATCCGCGGCAAGTCCGGCGCCGATTCCGTCTACATGCTCGGCTCGGCCAAGTTCACCAACGAGGCGGCCTATCTCTTCCGCAAGTTCGCCGCCTTCTGGGGCACCAACAACGTCGACCACCAGGCCCGCATCTGCCACTCCACCACCGTGGCCGGCGTCGCCAACACCTGGGGCTACGGCGCTCAGACGAACTCCTACAACGACATCCGCAATTCCAAGACCATGATCATCATGGGCGGCAACCCCGCCGAGGCCCATCCCGTGTCGCTGCAGCACGTGCTGAGCGGCAAGGAGATGAACCGCGCCAACATGATCGTCATCGACCCCCGCATGACGCGCACCGCCGCCCATGCGACCGAATATGTCCGCATCCGCTCCGGCACCGACATTCCGGTCATCTGGGGCATCATGTGGCACATCATCAAGAACGGCTGGGAGGATAAGGACTTCCTGGCCAAGCGCGTCTACGGCATGTCCGAGGCGCTCAAGGAAGTGGAGAAGTGGGACCCGAAGACGGTCGAGGACGTCACCGGCGTCCCCGGCGCGCAGCTCGAGCGGGTCGCCAAGCTCTTCGCCACCGAGAAGCCCTCCACGCTGATCTGGTGCATGGGCGCCACCCAGCACACGGTCGGCACCGCCAACGTGCGCGCCTACTGCACGCTGCTCCTGCTCACCGGCAACGTCGGCGCGCCCGGCACCGGCGCCAACATCTTCCGCGGCCACACCAACGTGCAGGGCGCGACCGATCTCGGCCTCGACGTCGGCAACCTGCCGCTCTACTACGGCCTGGTCGAGGGCGCCTGGCGCCATTGGGGCCGCGTCTGGGACGTGCCCTACGACTACTTCGTCTCGCGCTTCGACGAGGTGCCCGCCAAGGGCGGCCGCGCGGCGCGCACCGCCAAGCAGAACATGGAGGTCTCGGGCATCCCCTCCACCCGTTGGTTCGACGCCACGCTCCTGCCGGGCGAACAGGTCGACCAGAAGGACAACATCAAGGCGATGTTCGTCATGGGCCACGGCGGCAACACGATCCCGCGTGTCCCCGGCGCGGTCGAGGGCCTCGGCAAGCTCGACCTGCTCGTGGTGGTCGATCCCCATCCGACCAACTTCGTCTCGCTCGGCAACCGGCGCGACGGCACCTACGTGCTGCCCGCCTGCACCAACTTCGAGTGTGACGGGTCGCGCACCGCCTCCAACCGCTCGGTGCAGTGGGGCGAGAAGGTGGTCGAGCCGATCTTCGAGTCGGCCACCGACTACTGGATCATCTACAAGTTCGCCCAGAAGCTCGGCTTCGCCAGCGAGATGTTCAAGAACATCAAGATGGTGAAGGGCAAGTACGGCGACGAGCCGGAGGCCGAATCGCTGCTGCGCGAGATCAACCGCGGCGGCTGGTCCACCGGCTATACCGGCCAGTCCCCGGAGCGCATCAAGGCGCACATGGCGAACCAGGACAAGTTCGACATCGTCACCCTGCGCGCTCCGAAGGAACTCGCCGACATCGGCGGCGACTTCTACGGCCTGCCCTGGCCGTGCTGGGGCAAGCCCGAGGTGCGCCACCCCGGCACCCACATCCTCTACAACACCAACGTCCGCATGATGGACGGCGGCGGCGCCTTCCGTCCGCGCTTCGGCCTGGAGCGCAACGGCGAGACCCTGCTGGCGCAGAACTCCTGGAACCTGGATTCACCGATCCAGGACGGCTACCCCGAGTTCACCTACGCCATCTTCCAGCGTCTCGGCTGGGACGCCGACCTGACGGCGGAGGAGAAGGCGCAGATCGAGCGGCAGGGCGGCGCCAATGTCGGTGCCGTGTCCTGGGCCACTGACCTGTCGGGCGGCATCCAGCGCGTCTGCCTCGAGAAGAACGTCGTGCCCTTCGGCAACGGCAAGGCCCGCGCCATCGCCTGGAACCTGCCGGATCCGGTGCCGATCCATCGCGAGCCGATCTACACGCCCCGCCCCGATCTCGTGGCCAAGTACCCGGCCCGCGCCGACGAGCGGAACCTGCGCATGCCCAACCTCCACACGACCTACCAGAAGGGCGCCGTGGACAAGGGCATCGCCCGCCAGTTCCCGATCATCCTCACCTCCGGCCGCCTCGTGGAATACGAAGGCGGCGGCGAGGAGACGCGGTCCAACAAGTGGCTCGCCGAGCTGCAGCAGGACATGTTCGTCGAGATCAACCCGCGTGACGCCAGCCAGCGCAACATCACCGATGGTGGCTGGGTCTGGGTCGCCGGCCCCGAGGGTGGCCGTGCCCGCGTCAAGGCGCTCGTCACCGAGCGTGTCGGCCCGGGCGTCGCCTGGATGCCGTTCCACTTCGGTGGCTGGTACCAGGGCGAGGACCAGCGCAAGAACTACCCGCAGGGGACGGACCCGATCGTCCTCGGCGAGAGCGTCAACACCGTGACCACCTACGGCTATGACCCGGTGACGGGCATGCACGAAGGCAAGGCCACGCTCTGCCAGATCCAGGCGGCGTGAGAGGGAGGACCGAACAATGGCCCGCATGAAATTCCTCTGCGACGCTGATCGCTGCATCGAGTGCAACGCCTGCGTCACCGCCTGCAAGAACGAGCACGACGTCCCGTGGGGCATCAACCGCCGCCGCGTCGTCACCCTCAACGACGGCAAGCCCGGTGAGCGCTCCATCTCCATGGCCTGCATGCACTGCACCGACGCGCCCTGCGCGGCGGTCTGCCCGGTGAACTGCTTCTACACCACGGCCGACGCGGTGGTGCTGCACTCCAAGGAGCTGTGCATCGGCTGCGGCTACTGCTTCTACGCCTGCCCGTTCGGCGCGCCGCAGTATCCGCGCGTCGGCAATTTCGGCTCGCGCGGCAAGATGGACAAGTGCACCTACTGCGCCGGCGGCCCGCTCGCCGACAGCTCGACGGCCGAATACGCCGCCTACGGGGCCAACCGCCTCGCCGAGGGCAAGCTGCCGCTCTGCGCCGAGATGTGCTCCACCAAGGCGCTCCTCGCCGGCGACAGCGACATGATCGCCACGATCTACAAGGAGCGCGTGCTGAAGCGCGGCTACGGCTCCGGCGCCTGGGGCTGGCAGACGGCCTACAAGGAAACCATCGCCATCTGAACCGTCGCGGCGGCGGGCTCGCCCGCCGCCCTCACCGCCTCGTCAATTCCGGACGGCCGCCAAGGGCGGACCGTCCGCAGGGAGGACCACCCGATGCGCTTCTCGCTTCGGTCTCTCGTTGCAGCTCTCGCCGTTGCAATGGCCGTCATCGTCGCCGCGCCGGCCTTCGCCCAGCAGCCGACCTCCGTCAATCCGACGGCCGCCTCCGTCAAGGAGCAGCAGCTGATGCAGGCCCTGCAGGCCGGCACGCCCGGCCAGGGCACCACGCTGTCGGGCCGCATCACCATCCCCGACGCTGGCGCCGGCAACCTCATCCAGCCGCAGGGCCAGGCCTGGCGGGCCTTCCACCAGGGCGCCATGCACTGGATCGGCGCCATCGCCATCCTCGGCATGCTGGCGGCCCTGACGGCCTTCTACCTGGTCCGCGGGCGCATCATGATCGAGGCCGGCCGCTCCGGCGCGTCGATCCTGCGCTTCTCCACCTTCGAGCGCTTCATCCACTGGATGACCGCCGGTTGCTTCATCATCCTCGCCCTGTCGGGCTTGAACGTCACCTTCGGCAAGTTCGTCCTCGCGCCCATCTTCGGCGAGGGCGCGTTCGCCGCCATGTCGCAGTGGGCCAAATACGCCCACAACTACCTCGCCTGGCCCTTCATGATCGGCCTCGTGTTCATGTTCGTCACCTGGGTGATCCACAACATCCCCGACAGCACGGACATCGTCTGGTTCAAGAAGGGCGGCGGCCTCATCGGCGGCGAGCATCCCCCCGCCAAGAAGTTCAACGCCGGACAGAAGCTCATCTTCTGGTCGGTGATCGTCGGCGGCGGCATGCTCTCCGTGTCGGGCGTCTACATGCTGTTCCCGGCCTGGGCCGGCGGCGTGCTGGCGATGCAGTTCTGGAACATCGTCCACGGCGTCGTCGCAGTGCTGCTCATCGCCGCCATGATCGCCCACATCTACATCGGCTCGAT
>LNFH01000399.1 GCA_001464235.1 Rhizobiales bacterium Ga0077556
GTGGTCTCGGCCTTCGTCGTCACCATCACCATGCTGATCTCGATCCCCGCCGCCTTCGCCCTGTCGCGCATGCGGTTCTGGGGCTCGGCGACGCTGGCCACCGGCGTCTTCCTGACCTACCTGGTGCCGGACACTCTGCTCTTCATCCCGCTGTTCAAGATGTTCGCCGTGTTCCACGAATGGACCGGCATCCAGATGCTGAACCGCTGGTGGGTGCTGCTCGTCGTCTACCCGACGCTGACCGTGCCCTTCTGCACCTGGATCATGATCGGCTACTTCGCCTCCATCCCGAAGGAGCTGGACGAGGCGGCGATCATCGACGGGGCCTCGTGGTTCCAGACCCTGACGCGCATCTTCATCCCCGTGGCGCTGCCCGGCATCATCGCCGCCACCATCTTCGCCTTCACGGTGAGCTGGGCGCAGTTCCTGTATCCGCTGGCCTTCACGACGTCGGTCGACCAGCTCGTGCTGCCGGTGGGGATCATCACCACGCTGATCCGCGGCGACGTCTTCGCCTGGGGCCAGATCATGACGGGGGCGCTGCTCGGCGCCCTGCCGCCGCTGATCATCTACGCCTTCCTCATGGACTACTACATCGCAGGCCTGACCGCCGGCGCGACCAAGGGCTGACGGGAGACAGGACATGGCAGGAGTAACCCTCAGGAACGTCGTCAAGCGCTACGGCGACGTGGAGGCCGTACGCGGCATCAACCTGGACATCGCCGACGAGGAGTTCGTGGTGCTGGTCGGCCCGTCCGGCTGCGGCAAGTCGACGACGCTCAGGATGATCGCCGGGCTCGAGGACATTTCGGACGGCGACATCGCCATCGACGGCGACGTGGTCAACGACGTGCCGCCGAAGGACCGGGACATCGCCATGGTGTTCCAGAACTATGCGCTCTATCCGCACATGACGGTCGCCGAGAACATGAGCTTCGGCCTGCGCCTGAAGCGCTACCCGAAGGCGGAGATCAAGGCGCGGGTGGACGAGGCGGCGCGCATCCTCGACATCAAGGAGCTCCTGGAGCGCAAGCCCAAGGCGCTCTCCGGCGGCCAGCGCCAGCGCGTCGCCATGGGCCGCGCCATCGTGCGCAACCCGAAGGTCTTCCTCTTCGACGAGCCGCTGTCGAACCTCGACGCCAAGCTGCGCGTGCAGATGCGCACCGAGATCAAGAAGGTGCACCTGAAGGTGCGCACCACCACCGTCTACGTCACCCACGACCAGGTGGAGGCGATGACGCTGGCGGACCGCGTGGTGGTGATGAACCACGGGCGGATCGAGCAGATCGGCCCGCCGAACGAGCTCTACCACCATCCGAAGACGCGGTTCGTCGCCGGGTTCATCGGCTCGCCGGCGATGAATTTCATCCCCGTGCAGCTGCGGGCCAGGGACGGCGGCCTCGACCTCGCCATCACCGACAGCATCGTGCTGCCGGTGCCGCCCGAGCGGGTGGAGCGCTACAAGGGCTTCGCCGGGCAGGCGGGCCTGGTGCTGGGCCTCAGGCCGGAGCACATCACCGAGACCTCCGCCGCGATGGATCCCGGCGTCGCGCCGTTCACCATCACGCTCGACGTCATCGAACCCATGGGCAATGAGACGCTGGTCTACTTCACCCTCGCCGGCGAGGCCATGTGCGGGCGCGTCAGCCCGAACGCCGGGGCGGCCGACGGCCAGCCCATGCGGCTCGCCGCCAACCTCAACCACATGCACCTGATGGACGCGGCGGGCGTGGTGCTGTGATCAGTAGAACTGGTCGACCGCCATGGCGGCGAGGATCGAGACCGCGAGCGCGAAGTCGATGAGGCGGCGCCGCGGCGAGTAGCGCATCAGCATGCCCGAGAGGGCGACGCAGAAGGCGAGCACGCCGCTCAGCGTCGACAGGATCATGAGGCGCAGGTCGAGCAGGAGCGCGATGGCGAGGAAGCTCGCCACCGCGACGAGGCCGGATATGACGATGGCGAAGAGGCCATAGGCGCCGGAAATGTCGACGAAGCGCAGGAAGGCGCGACGCCAGGCCGGGATGTTGCGGGCGGGGACGCTGACGTCGTAGAGCGCGCCGAGCGCCCGGCCGCTGGCGAGGAAGGCGAGCGCCGCCGCGCCGGGCATCAGCGCCAGCAGGGCGAAGCGGCGGTCCGAGGCGATCTTGTCGATGCCGACGACCCGCTCCACGAAGCCGAAGGCCGTGAGCAGCACCGAGCCGATGGTGAGCGCGCTGGCGACGATGACACGGGCGACGTCGATCAGCGCCTTCTCGCGGTCGAAGGGCGGCGGGGCGGCATGCGCGGACATGGACGGTGGCCTCGGCTCTGCACGGAACGGCGGGGCCCGGGAGCCCCGCCACACCCTGCGCAGTCCGGCTTAAGGTCCGGTTTCCGTCAGGCCGGCCGGAAGTTCAGCGCCACGCCGTTGATGCAGTAGCGCAGGCCGGTCGGCGGCGGACCGTCGGGGAAGACGTGGCCGAGATGGCCGCCGCAATTGGCGCAGTGCACCTCGGTGCGCACCATGCCCCAGGAGCGGTCGACCGTCTCCTCGACGGACCCCGGCAGCGGCTGGTCGAAGCTCGGCCAGCCCGTGCCGCTTTCGAACTTCTTGTGCGAGACGAAGAGTTCCTGGCCGCAGCCGGCGCAGGAGAAGGTGCCGGCGCGCTTCTCGTGGTTGAGCGCGCAGCTTCCCGGCCGCTCCGTGCCGTGGCCGCGCAGCACCTGGTACTGCTCGGGGGTGAGGATGCGGCGCCATTCCTCGTCCGTCTTGGTCACGGGGAAGGTCTTGGTGGCAACGTCCATCGTATGGTCTCCCTTCGGTGTGAACAGGCCGGCGAGTTGCTGCAGCAGTCCCATGGTGGCGTCCTCCCTCAGCGTGTGGCGACGGCGGCGCGCCGGGCCCGCGGTGCCTCGCGCCGGCTGCGGACGAGGCCGACCAGCGCCAGGCCGAGGCCGGCGAGCACCACCCAGAGGGCGGGCCTCAGTCCGAAGGCGACGTCGAGATTGGCGTAGAGGATCCGCGAGGCCATGACGCCGGTCATGGTGGCGTACCACAGTGCCTCGAGCAGCGCGGTGGCGACGCCGGATATGATGGCGAGGCCGGCGAGTTGCAACGGGCGGACCGCGACGCCCCAGGTCCGCATCACCCGGAACCCCATCAGCCATACGAAGAAGCCGAGCATCAGCACCGGCTGGGACACGTCGATCTTGGTCTGCAGGAAGAAGTGCCAGATGGCGATGAAGGCGATGGGATAGGTAAGGAGATGCAGCCGGTTCCAGGCGGTGCTGCCGAGCCGGCGGATCATCGCGTCGGTGGAGGTGGCGGCGAGGACGACGAGCCCCAAGACGCCGACGAAGCCGATGGTGAGGTAGAAGCGCAGGATGATCTCGCTCGCCACCTTCTGCAGGTCGAAGGCCTGCTCGACCACGTAGAAGAGGAGATGGGCGACGGCATAGACCGCGGCGGCGACGCCGACCATGCGGCGCACGATGATCAGCTTCGGCCAGTCGGCGATGAAGCGCAGCGGCGTCACCAGCAGCGAGACGAGCAGCAGCCGCACCGCCCAGTCGCCGGACTGGTGGATGGCCGAGGTGATGGGCTTGGAGCCGAGCGTGCCGGTGGCCGCCTGGGCGGCGATATACAGCCCGGGGGCGAGAACCCCCAGGAAGACGATCAGCTTGAGGACGGAGAGGCGTCCCGCCCGGTCGTTCCACGGCAGCATGCGGCATCCTTCGACGGGTGTGATGTCATGCCATACGCGGTGGGACCGCAAGAGGTTACAGGCGCCGGCCTCACGTTGAAGTGAGGAACAGGGTCACCAGCCAGGGGTTCGGAGATCGACGCGGCGACCGGAGGCGGGCTCGTCGGGAAACCATGCCCCACCCGCACCCTCCCCTTCTCGCTGAAGCGCGAAGGAGAGGGGACTACGACCGACCGTTTCACCACCAACCCTCGCGCCAGGCACAACGGGCAGCGACGGAGCGGGACGTGGTAGTCCCCCTCTCCTCGCGCAGCGAGGGGAGGGGAAGGGTGGGGCATGGGTGAAGCGCAGGCCCGCGAGACCCCCTACTCCGCCGGCCCGCCCTCCAGCCAGGCCTTGCCGCGACGGTACAAGGCCTCGACCTCGGGACCGCGGAGGCCCGGCATGTCGCGCTTCACCGTGTAGCCGATCTTGGTCTGGATATAGGCGAGGTGGCGGTAGCCCTCCGGGAACTGCGCCAGCAGGTCCGGATCCAGCGTCAGCTTCGCATCGGGGAGCACCGGATCGAGCCGGTCCTTCTCGTAGATCGGCTGGCGCAGCACCACGCCCCAGCGCCCGCCGCGCTTCTCGATGAAGTCGTAGAAGCGGCCGGTGCAGACGACGTCGCAAAGGACGCCGTCGACGGGCCCGCGCTGCGAGATGGTCATCTTGGTCTGGGCAATGGCGCGGTCGCCCGTCCGGTCGATGGTCGTGCCGCCGAGGAAGTGCAGGATGGAGACGCCCTTCGCCCAGCCCTCGCGGCTCGCCCGGATGAAGTCCGCCGCCGGCCCCTGGTACCAGGTCGCCATCATCCGCCCGTCGTCGTGCCAACAGGTGAGGAAGCGGTCCCAGTCTCCGGCGTCGCGCCACAGCGCCCAGTTCTCGACGAGGTCGCGGATGGCGAGGCGTTCGATGATGTCTTCGGTCATACGGGTCTCCAGAACATGCATGCTCTTCGCGGGGCGATCACAAGGCTCCTCCCCGACAACGTCATGCCCGGGCAAAGGCGGCCCTTGGCCGCCGTCCTCCTGCCGGGACGCCGAGGCAAAGCCTCGGCTATGCCGGGCATCCACGAATTTGCTACGGCGCGGTGTTCAAGTCGTGGATGCCCCGGGTCAAGCCCGGGCATGACGAGCGGAGGGCGCGAGTCTCTCGAGCGAAAGTCGCAGCCGTCACGAACGAGCGCCGATTGAAGGCCCCTCAGAACGGGTAGTGGCGCGGGCCGGTCTGGATGGTGATCCAGCGCAGCTCGGTGAAGGCGTCGATGCCGGCCTTGCCGCCGAAGCGGCCGTAGCCCGAGGCCTTGGTCCCGCCGAAGGGCATCTGCGGCTCGTCGTGCACGGTCGGCGCGTTGATGTGGCAGATGCCGCTGTCGATGCGCTTGGCGACGCCGAGGGCACGGCCGATGTCGCGGGAGAAGACCGCGGCCGAGAGGCCGTATTCGGTGTCGTTGGCGACGCGGATGGCCTCCTCGTCGCCGTTGACGCGCACCACCGTCACCACCGGGCCGAAGCTCTCCTCGCCGTAGATGCGCATGGCGGGCGTCACCTTGTCGAGGATGGTGGCGGGCATGACGGTGCCCTCCAGCGAGCCACCGGCGGCGACGGACGCGCCCTTGGCCGAGGCATCGTCGATGAGCGTCTTCACACGCTTCGCCGCCTCGGCGGAGACCATGGAGCCGAGCACGACGTTGCCGGAGCGCGGATCGCCGAAGGGCAGCGACTTCGCCTTGGCGGCGAACTTCTCGACGAAGGCGTCGGCGACCTTGGCGTCGACCACGATGCGCTCGGTCGACATGCAGATCTGGCCCTGGTTCATGAAGGCGCCGAAGGCGGCGGCGTTCACCGCCTCGTCGAGGTCGGCGTCGTCGAGGATGACGAGGGGCGCCTTGCCGCCGAGCTCGAGGAGCGCGGGCTTGAGGTAGCGCGCCGCCGTCTCGGCGATGATGCGGCCGACATGGGTGGAGCCGGTGAAGTTGACCCGCTTCACCGCACGGTGGGCGATGAGGGTCTCCACCACCTTGGCGGCATCGGCCGGGGCGTTGGTGACGACGTTGACGACGCCGGCCGGGAGACCCGCGTCGCGCATCACCTGGCCGATGAGCTGGTGCGTCGCCGGGCACTGTTCGGAGGCCTTGAAGACCACCGTGTTGCCGCAGGCGAGCGGCATGGCGATGGCGCGCACGCCGAGGATGACGGGGGCGTTCCACGGGGCGATGCCGAGGATGACGCCGACCGGCTGGCGGATGGCGAGCGCCAGGTTGTGCGGCTTGTCGGTGGGGATGACGTCGCCGGTGATCTGCGTCGTCATGGCGCCGGCCTCGCGCAGCATGCCGGCGGCGAGACCCACGTTGAACAGCGCCCAGCCCTTGGTGGAGCCGGTCTCGGTCATCATGGCGGAAGCGAAGTCCTCGGCGCGCTTCTGCATCAGGTCGGCGGCGGCGTTGAGCTTGGCGCGGCGCTCGTTGGGGCCGAGCGCCGACCAGGCCGGGAAGGCCGCGGCGGCGGCATCGACCGCGGCGACGGCGTCCGAGACGGTGGCCGCGGCGGCGCGGGTCGCCACCTCGCCGGTCATCGGGTCGAGGCGGTCGAAGGTGCGGCCGTCGGCGGCGCCCATCTCGCGGGAATCGATCATCAGGTTGACGTGTTTCATGGAACTCTCCGGAGACGCGGGGGCGGCACGAACGGCCGGGGCTGGAACGGGACCCTCGCCCGTCAAGGGCAAGGGCGGGGGCGAGAAGATCGGCGGCGGGGCGACGTCGGCGCCGTCGTCGTTGGCGGCCACGGCAGCGCCGCCGAGATAGGCGGCGGCGACCTGCGGGTCGTTGGCGAGATCGCCGGCCAGCCCCTCGCCGACGATGCGGCCGTTGGCGATGAGATAGGCGCGGTCGGCGAGCTTCAGGCACTTGCGGGCATTCTGCTCGACGATGAGGATCGCCATGCCGCGGGCCTTGATGGCGGCGAGCCCCTTGAAGAGCTCGCCGGTCATCACCGGCGACAGGCCGAGCGAGGGCTCGTCGAGCATGAGGAGGTTCGGCCTCGACATCAGCGCCCGGCCGATGGCGACCATCTGCTGCTCGCCGCCCGACATGGTGCGCACCTGCTGCGACAGGCGTTCGGCGAGGCGCGGGAAGAGCGCCAGCACGTCGTCGAGGGTCGCCGCCTCGTGGGCGCGGGCGCGCTTCGGGAAGGCGCCGAGCATCAGGTTCTCGCGCACGGTGAGGTCGCCGAAGATGCCGCGCCCCTCGGGGACCAGCGCGATGCCCTGCTCGACGATGCGGTGGGGATCGGCGGCGCGGATGGAGAGGCCCTCGAAGGTGATGGAAGTCCCCTGCCCGGCCGGCATCAGCCCGGCGAGCGTCTTCAGCAGCGTCGTCTTGCCGGCGCCGTTGGCGCCGAGGATGGCGACGGTCTCGCCGCGGCCGACATGCAGCGCGACGTCGTCGACGGCCCGGTGGGGCCCGTAGGAGGCGGAGAGGCGGGCGACCTCAAGCATCGTCGTCGTCTCCGAGATAGGCCTTGATGACGCCGGGATCGGCCAGAGCCTGGGCGGGCGTGCCCTCGGCGATCTTGGTGCCGGCATTCATCACGATGCAGCGGGTGCACAGCGCCCGGATGGCGTCCATCACGTGCTCGACCATGACGATGGTGAGGCCGTCGCGGGCGAGCGAGGCGATGAGGGCGATGCCCTCCTTCAGCTCGGTCGGGTTGAGGCCGGCGAGCCACTCGTCGAGCAGCAGGAGCTGGGGATGGGCGGCGAGCGCCCGGGCGAGTTCCAGCCGCTTCTGGTCGATATAGGTCAGGCTCGCGGCGCGCTCGTCGGCGCGGGCGGCGAGGCCGACGCGGGCGAGCAGCGGCAGGGCGCGCTCGGCCGCCTCCGCCGGGCCGCAGGGCCGGGCGCCGAACATGGCGCCGACGGCGACGTTCTCGGCCAGCGTCATGGTCGGCATGACCCGCACGAGCTGGAAGGTGCGGGCGATGCCGGCGCGGGTGATGCGGTGGGCGCCGTCGCGCTCGATGCTGCGGCCCTCGAAGACGATGGCGCCGGAATCGGCGGTGAGGTTGCCGGTGATGAGGTTGAGGGCGGTGGTCTTGCCGGAGCCGTTGGGGCCGACGAGGCCGACCACCTCGCCGCGGCGGATGGTGGCGGTGAGGCGGTCGACGGCGCGCAGGCCGCCGAAGCTCTTGGAGACGCCGTGGAGTTCGATCAGCGGCTGCATGGGCTCACTCCGCCGGATGGGGGCGACGGCGGGTCGCCCTGATGAAGGCGCCGCGGCCCTGGTCGATCAGCCCGACGATGCCGTTCGGCACGAAATAGACGATCACCAGGAAGGCGAGGCCGAGCAGGATGGAGAAGGAGTTGGGGAAGTTCGCCTGCAGGATCTCGAAGAGGATGGCGAGCGGCACGACGCCGAGGATGGGCCCGTAGAGCCGCGAGGCGCCGCCGAGCAGCGCCATGATCAGCACCTGGAAGGAGATGATCGGGTTGAAGGCGATGGAGGGGTCGATATAGGTCCAGCGCGGCGCCATGATCGCCCCCACCACGGTCATGAAGGTGGCGGAGACGACGAAGACCGCGACCTTCGACACGGTGGTGTCGATGCCGGCGTGGCGGGCCACCGTCTCGTCCTCGCCGATGGCGCGCAGCGCCCAGCCGAGCCTGGAGCGCTGGATGGCGAAGCCGGTGAGCAGGATCAGCACGAGCAGCCCGAGCAGCATCCAGTAGATGCCCTGCTGGGTGACGTCGATGAAGACGAAGCGGCCGACCGTGCCGCCGTATTTCGCCTCGCCCCAGGTGACGAGCTGGCGGACGAGTTCGGCGAGGCCGAAGGTGAAGATGACGAAGTAGACGCCGGAGAGGCGCAGGGTCGAGAGGCCGACGATCGTTGCGACGACGGCGCCGATGAGCGCGGCGACGCCATAGACCAGCGGCAGGGGGAGCTTCTCGCCGAGGAAGGCCATGGTGTAGGCGCCGAGGCCGAAGAAGGCGGCGGTGGCCAGCGACACGTAGTGCGTCGGGCCGGAGAACAGCGCCCAGGCGGTGGCGAGCGTCGCATACATCAGGATGTTGACGAGCAGCGCCATCCAGTAGGAGCCGGCGACGACGGGGAGCGGCGCCAGCACCGCGGCGGCGGCCAGCACGATCAGGGGAAGGGTCCAGTCCTTCAGCGTCATCTGGCGGCCTTTCCGAACAGGCCGGTGGGCTTGACCAGCAGGATGGCGAGGAAGAGGGCGAAGTTGACGGCGAGCGTCAGGCCGCCGTCGAGGAAGGCGGCGGTGAGCGACTCCGCGAGGCCGAGGATGAGGCCGGCGACGAGGGCGCCGAAGATGTTGCCCACCCCGCCCATGATGACGACGATCAGCGCCTTCATGGTGAAGACGACGCCCATGGAGGCGTTGAAGGTGAAGAACATCGAGACCAGCACGCCGGAGGCGGCGACGAGGGCGCCGCCGAGGCCGAAGGCGAAGGCGGCATAGGCGGTGGTGTCGATGCCGACGAGGGGGGCCGCGGCCGGGTTCACCGCCACGGCGCGGATGGCGGTGCCGATGCGGGTGCGCATGAGGAAGGCGGTGAGCGCCAGGGCGATGCCAACCGCGAGGCCGGCGGCGAGCAGGCGGTTCAGCGCCACCGTCGAGCCGATGATCTCGACCGGAATGGCGAGGTAGGAATAGCTGACATAGGAGCCGCCGAAGGCGACCAGCATGATGCCCTGGACGACGAAGAGCAGGCCGAAGGTGGCGAGGATGGAATCGACCTCGAGCGCGCCGGGCGACTTCGCCCGCCTGACCAGCGGCGTCATCAGCACGCGGTAGATGCCCCAGTTGAGGGCGAAGGAGAGCGGCATGGCCACCGCCAGCGCCAGGATCGGGCTGATGCCCGCGGCGGTGAACAGGAGATAGGCCATGAAGGAGGCGGCGATGGTGAACTCGCCATAGGCGAGGTTCATGATCCGCGCCACGCCGTACTGGAGCGACAGCCCCATGGCGATCAGCGCATACATGCCGCCGAGGATCAGGCCCGACAGGATGACGTCGACGAGGAACATTCAGCGTCTCCGGAAACAGGGCGCCGCCCGCAGCGATCCCCTCCCCCCGCTTGCGGAGGGGAGGGTGGTCCGGGCGCAGCGGAGAACCGGGTGGGGGGCGACACTGTCCCCCCACCCCCGACCTCTCCCCGCCGCAAGCGTGGGGAGTGAGCGCTCCGCAGCGGCGGTTTCGACGCGATGCCGCTCACCGTCATCACGTCACGCCGTCGGCCAGGCCGGCTTCGGGAAGACCGGTGCCTTGGTGCCGCCGACCTTGGTCGGGGCGAGCGCCACGAACTCGCCCTGCTGCCATTGGCCGACCCACCACTGGTCGACGCGCTGGTTGTCGACGAACTTGATGGTGCCGAGGATCGTCTCGAAGGACTGCGAGCCGACGTCCCTGATGATGGCCGCCTTGTCGATGCCGACGCGCTCGATCGCCTGGGTGAGCACCTGCAGGGTCGAGTAGGTCGTGGTCGAGGCCCAGCGGTCCGGCTCGCGGCCGACGATGCGGTTGTGGCGCTCGATGTAGTCCTTGATCTTCGCGTTGGTCACGTCGACGCCGCCGATGCCCATGACGCCCTCGGCATTGGCGCCGAAGCGCTGCTTGTAGAGCGGGAAGGCGGTGCCGACGGCGGTGTAGAAGACCTTCGGGTTGAGACCGCCGATGCGCGCCTGCTCGGTCAGCGCCAGAGTGTCCGGCGGATAGGAGAAGGCGAGGAACATGTCGGGCTTCAGCCGCGCCGCCTCGGAGACGATTGGCGCGAGGTCCTGGGTGCCCGGCGGATACTGGCGGTCCATGACGATCTGGAAGCCGGCCCGGGCGATGCCGGCACGGGCGGCGCTGACGAGCTCGAGGCCGAACTGGTCCTGCACGGAGGCGAGCGCCACGGTGTTGCCGAGGCCCTTGTCCTTCAGCGTCGCCAGGAGGTCGGTCAGCGCCGTGATCGCCGTCGAGGGGCGGTCGAGGAAGAGGAACATGTTGGTCCAGCGCTTCACCAGCTCCGGCTGGCGCTCGACGAAGAAGGTGGAGGCGAGGTGCGGGAAGCCGCCGCGGTTGAAGGAGGGCGCCACCGCGAGGTTCATCGCGGTGCCCCAGGGCGGCAGCAGCAGGTCGACCTTGTCCTGGTTGACCAGGCGCTCGATGTTGCGCACCGCCTCCTCGGACTGGGAGCGGTCATCATACTCGACGAACTCGACGGGGCGGCGCTGGCCGCCGGGCAGCTTCAGGCCGCCCGCATCGTTCGTCTCCTTCAGCCAGAGCTGGTAGTTCGGCAACGTGGTGACGTTGGCGCCGCCGGCATTGGGCCCCGTCTTCGAGATCGAGAAGCCGATCTTGACCGGACCGGCCTGGGCGCGGACCTGGGGCGCTGCGAGCGACGCTGCGGCGGCGATGCCGCCGACGACGGCGCGGCGGGTGGGCTTGAATGTGCTCATCGTGGACCTCCTCTGGTGTCCCCGTCCGGGGGTTGGCATTCCCATCGTCCCTGCACCCGGCAGGCTCTTGGCGGCCCGCCCGGATGTCGTCTCTCTCCGCCGTCAGCCGCTGATGCGGATGTTGGCGGCCTTGATCACCGGCTCCCAGAGCCTGACCTCCGCCTCCATGGCGGCGGCGAGCTGCTCCGGCGTCGAGCCGACCGGGCCGGGGTCGTGCAGCGCCCTGTTCAGGCCCGTCGACAGCCGCGCCACGATCTCCGGCGGGGTGCGGGCGGCGGTGAAGAAGGCGAACCAGGACTGCATCTCGTAGCCCGGCACGACCGAGGAGATGACCGGCACGCCCGGCAATTCCGGCAGCGGCTCCTTCGTCGACACGCCGAGGGGGCGGATGAGGCCGCCCTTGATCTGCGCGGCGGAGACGGTGAGCGTGTCGAACATCACGTCGAGGCGGCCGCCGATGAGGTCGTTCATGGCGGGACCGGCGCCGCGGTAGGGCTGGCGAGATATTTGAACAGCTCGCCGGCCATGTGGATGGACGAGCCGATGCCGGCCGAGCCGTAGGTGAGCTTGCCGGGATTGGCGCGGGCCCGCTCCAAGAGCTCGGCCGCGGTCTTGTCGGCGGAAGCCGCCGGCACGACCATGACGTTCGGGACCGTGATGCCCATGCCGACGGGGGCGAGGTCCTTGAACGTGTCGAGCGGCATGCGGGCATAGAGCAGGTGGTTGATGGCCACGGCGCTCGAGGTGATGAGCAGCGAATGGCCGTCCGGGTCGGAGCGCGCCACCTCGACGGATGCGACGTTGCCGCCGGCGCCGCCGCGGTTCTCGACGATGACCGCCTGCCCCCATTCCTGCGTCAGCCGCTCGACGAGATGCCGCGTCACGATGTCGGCGGCGCCTCCCGGCGGGAAGGCGACGACGATGCGGATGTTGCGGCTCGGCCAGGCCTGCGCCCGGAGAAGGCCGGGCGCCGCCACCAGCGCGCCGAGGCCCATGCCGGCGGCCACGACCTGCCGGCGATCGGGGCGTGTCGAAATCCCTGTCGTCATCCTCTGTTCCTCCCTGTCGTTCCCGTCCGCGGTCGTTCAGCGCCGCCGGATCGGTCCCAGTCGTTTCCTCTAGCCTTCCATGAGATGGGGCAGCCACACGTCGAGGACAGCCGCCCGTTTCTCCATCTTCACGATATGCATCGCCTCCGCGATCGCGCTCTCGACCTCGTCGGGGTGCCTGACCTTGCGGGCATGGGCACCACCGGCGGCGGCCGCGATCTCAGAGTAGTCCGGCGGCGGATCGAAGGCGACGCCGATATCCTCCGCGCGGCTGGCATGGCCGGCGGGATGAACCGCCAGGGTCGAATAGCGGGGCGCGCGCCAGCCCCGGTTGTTGAATACCACCTGCAGGAAGGGCGTTCCATACTGGCGCGCCATCCAGTGGACGGTGGAGGGCTGGGAGAACATGTAGGAGCCGTCGCCGGTGAGGGCGATGACCGTCTTGCCCGGCGCGGCGAGCTTGGCGCCGATGGCGGCGCCGCCCGTCCAGCCGAGATTGCCGCCGCCGGAATTGAGCATCTGCCCGGCCCGGGTCGGCGCGATGTGGTTCACCACGACCGGATAGTTGGTGATGCCCTCGTTGAGCACGATCGTGTCGGCATCGACATGAGCGCGCACGCAGGCGGTGACATATTCGGCGGTGAGGCGGTCGCCGGAGGGCTTCGCCTCGGCGCGGGCGAGGGCCGCCTTCCGCTCCCCGTGCAGGCGGGCGTAGTGGGCGCGCCGCTCGCCGATGCGGGCGACGTCGAGGCTGATGCGGTCGAGGCCGGCATTGAGCTGCGCGAGAGCCGTCTCGGCATGGACGCGGAAGACGCGGCGGGCCGGGATCGACCAGAGCGGCATGTCCTGCTTCAGGGGATCGACGTCGAGGTGCCAGATCTTCGCCTCGCCCCGCGGCTTCGAGACGGTGGGAATCCACGGCACGTCGGAATCGATCACGACCACGACGTCGGCCTCGGCGAGGAGGGGGTTCTGCCGCGGCTCGTTCCACTGGCAGCCCTGATACATCGGGTCGTCGTGGGGCAGGTTCACCGCGTTCGGCACGCTCTCCAGCACGGCGATGCCGAGCGGCCCGACGAGGCGCTGCAGCTCCGCCACGGCGCGGGGATTGCGGCCGAGATAGGAGGTGACGACGAGCGGGCGGCGGGCGGCCGCGAGATCGGTGAGGAGGGCGTGGACCGCCTCCTGCGGCAGGGCAGCGGGGGCGATGGGGGCGAAGTCCTCGACGGCGAGGCCGGCCTGCGCGGCGGGGTCGAGCGCCTCCTCCATCACCTCGCGGGCGCCCATCAGGTAGACCGGCCCCTTGGGGTCGGAATGGGCGAACTGCATGGCCCGCCAGGTCATCTGCTTGATGTTGCGGCCCGTGCGCAGCTCGGCGTCGTAGCGCATGTAGCCGCGCACGATGCCGCGCTGGTCGTGGACGTCCTGGATCCACTGGATGAACTCGTTGCGGCTGCCCTTCATCTCGCCGAACTGGGTGAAGGGCGAGGCGCCGGCGAAGATCAGCACGGGCACGCGGCCCTTGGAGACGTTGTGCACGGCGCCGGCGAGCGACTGGGTGCCGCACTCGACGTGGACGATCACGGCCTGGGCCCGGCCGGAGACCTGAGCGTGGCCCTGCGCGGCGGTGAGCGCCACCATCTCGTTCGGGCAGGTGACGACCTTCGGCATGGCGATGCCGGCGGCGCGCGCCTCGGCCAGCGCCTCGATGAGCGCGGGGTGGTCGCTGCCGAAATTGGAGAACAGGTATTCGACGCCGGCTTCGGCGAGCGCTTCCAGAAAGGCGGTGGACGCGGTGTACATCGGCAGCCCTGCTTGCGGGAGGGAATTAGTTGGACATCCAACTGTTCGAGTCAACACCGTCTTGTGGGGTCCGGACCGGCCGTGCGATGGTCATGGTGAACACGGGCGCCCCAAGCCCCGGCAGGGACCGATGGCCCGGACTGAGACCGACCCGCCCGAACCGCATGCGACCACCGGCAGCCGCCGGGAGGAGCCGGCGCGCCTCGGCCCGCTCGGCAACTTCATCGGCTTCCATCTGCGCATCGCCCAGGAGGCCTCGTTCCGCGCGTTTGCGCAGCGGGTGGGCGATGCCGACCTGAAGCCGAGGCGCTTCGCGGTGCTGACGATCATCGCGGAAAACCCGGGCATGACCCAGACGGCGCTGGGCAAGGCGGCGGGGCGCGACAAGTCCACCCTCACCTCCACGCTGGACGATCTCGTGAAGCGCGGCCTGGTGCTGCGCGAGCGCACGCCGCACGACCGGCGCAGCTATACCCTGACCCTGACCCCGGCCGGCTGCGCCCTGCGCGAGCGGCTGATGCGCGCGGCGCTGGAGCACGACCGGGAACTCGACCGCATCGTCGGCCGCGAGAAGAAGGCGGAGTTCCTCGCCCTGCTGCGCAAGATCGCCGCCGAGCTCGGCTGAGCCCCCGGGTTTACCGCACCTGCGAAATGCGTGGCTTTTTTCCGCGGATGGGCCTAGGGAGACGGCCAACATCCGACGCCGCCATGTCCGCCGATCCCTGACCGGCTCTTCCTCCAGCCGGCGCGGACCCATTCCAGGACATTCCGCACCGTGACCGAAGCCCTCATTCCGCCCCAACTGGCCGCGGCCCTCGCCGCCAGGGACTATGTCGACCTCACCCCCGTGCAGAGCGCCGTGCTGGCGCCGGCGGCGGCGGAGCGCGACCTCCTCGTTTCCGCCCAGACCGGCTCCGGCAAGACGGTGGCCTACGGCCTCGCGCTCGTCGACACGCTGATGGGCGATGCCGAGCGGCTGCACCGCACCGCCGCGCCGCTGGCGCTGATCGTGGCGCCGACCCGCGAACTCGCGCTGCAGGTGCAGCGGGAGCTGACCTGGCTCTATGCCGACACCGGTGCGCGCATCATCGCCTGCGTCGGCGGCATGGACGCGCGGCGCGAGCGGCGCCTGCTCGAGGACGGCGCCCATATCGTCGTCGGCACGCCCGGCCGCCTGCGCGACCATATCGAGCGCGGTGCCCTCGAACCCTTCGAGGCCAAGGCCGTGGTGCTGGACGAGGCCGACGAGATGCTCGACCTCGGCTTCCGCGAGGACCTCGAGTTCATCCTCAACGCCACCCCCGAGGACCGGCGCACGCTCTTGTTCTCGGCGACGATCCCGGCCGCCATCGCCACCCTCGCCAAGCGCTACCAGCGCAACGCCCTGCGCATCGAGTCCGGGGCGGGCGAGCGCGGCCACCAGGACATCGACTACCGCGTCATCCGCGTCTTCCCGAACGAGGTGGAGCACGCCGTCGTCAACGTGCTGCGCCAGCTCGAGCCGAAGACCGCGATCATCTTCGCCAACACCCGCAACGCGGTGCGCCACCTGCAGGCGACGCTGGTGGAGCGCGGCTTCTCCGCCGTGTTCCTGTCGGGCGAGCTCGGCCAGCACGAGCGCAACCTCGCCCTCCAGTCGCTGCGCGACGGACGGGCGCGCATCTGCGTGGCCACCGACGTCGCGGCGCGGGGCATCGACCTGCCGAACCTCGCCCTCGTCATCCATGCCGAACTGCCGCACGACGCCGAGGTGATGCAGCATCGCTCCGGCCGGACGGGTCGCGCAGGCAACAAGGGCGTCAGCGTCCTTCTGGTGCCGACCACCCGGCGCCGGCGCGCCGAGAGCCTGCTGGCGGAAGCCGGCATCCGCGCCGAATGGGCCGGCCCGCCGACGGCCGACGACATCCGCGCCCTCGACCGCGAGCGCATCTTCGCCGATCCGCTGCTGACCGAAGAGCCGAGCGAGGAGGACAGCCAGGTCGCCGCCGTGCTGATGGAGCGCAAGTCGCCCGAGGACATCGCCGTCGCACTCGCCCGCGTGCTGCGCTCGCGCCTGCCCGAGCCGGAGGAGGTCTCCGATCCGGGCTTTGCCCGCAGCCCCACGGCCGGCCCGCGCGGCCGTCCCGAGCGCGACCTGAAGATGACCGGCGACATGGCCTGGTTCCGCAGAACCGCGCCGATCCGAAATGGCTGCTGCCCATGATCTGCCGTCGCGGCAAGGTGACCCGCGACGACATCGGCGCCATCCGCATCCACGACACGACGACCGAGTTCCAGGTGTCGGCGGCCCTCGCCGAGACCTTCATCGTCAATGCCCGCAAGGCCAATGCGGACGACGTGTTCATCACGCCGATCCAGGAGGGCGAGGGCGGCGCGCCGCCGCCGCGCTTCCGCCAGCGGCCCGACGAGGCCCGCGAACCGCGCGGCGAGGGCAAGCCCTTCGCCAAGAAGAGGCCGCCGCCGGGCGCGGCCAAGGGCAAGGCCGAGCGCGGCGGCTTCAAGCACCGCAAGAACCGCGAGCGCCGCTGAGCCATGGCGGCGGGCGGCCCGATCGTCGTCTATGTCGACGCCGACGCCTGTCCGGTGAAGGACGAGGTCTATCGCGTCGCGCAGCGCTACGGCCTGCCCGTCAAGGTGGTGGCGAACAGCCCCATCGCCGTGCCGCGCGAGCCGTGGATCGAGCGCGTCGTGGTGAGCGAGGGACCTGACGTCGCCGACGACTGGATCGCCGAGCGCGCCGGGGCGGGAGCGATCGTCATCACCGCCGACATTCCGCTCGCCGCCCGCACGGTGAAGGCCGGCGCGGCGACGCTGGCGCCGAACGGGCGCATCTTCGATGCCGGCTCCATCGGCATGGCGCTCGCCACCCGCAACCTCATGGACGACATCCGTTCGGCGGGCGGCCAGACGCGCGGTCCGCCGGCCTTCTCGCCCCGCGACCGCTCGGCGTTCCTCTCGGCGATGGACCTGACGGTCAACCGGCTGAAGCGGGCGGGATACGGGTAGCCGTCGCGGCGTGGTGGACCGAATGCCCCACCCGCACCCTCCCCTCGCTGACGCGAGGAGAGGGGGACTATGACGTCACGCGTTCATCGCATCGGCCGTGCCTGGCTCAACCGGGTCGCGGGGACACAAACGTCAAAGTCCCCCTCCCCGCGACAGCGGGGAGGGTAACGGTGGGGCCTTCCTCAAATCGTAGCAGCGCTCACACGAAGCTCTCGCCCATCCCGATCCGCCCGATCGCCGGCAGCTTGATGGCGGGGCGGCGGACGTCGATGCCGAGCACCGCGCCGAGGACGCTGACCTCGACGCCCTCGTACCAGCCGACCGTCAGACCGAGATAGCCGCCGAGAGTGGCGCGGAAGCCGAGGCCGGCGGTGGCCGGGCCGATCCAGCGCCCGTCATGGGGAAAGTCCTTGCCGATCGCCGTGGGCGGCAGGCTGGCGCCGAGGTCGGCCGCGGCCAGGACGGCGGCGACGAAGGTGTTGGAATTGGGCCCCGGCCAGGCGCGGTAGTCGCCGCGGTTGGCGTGGACATAGCCGGCGATGGCGGCACGGATCTTGGGGATGGCGGCGGCGGCCGTCTCGCCGTCGGCGGCGAAGACGAGTTCGGGATCGCGGCCGAACCAGCGGCCGTCGGCGACGAAGCCGTTGGTGCGGATCGGCTCGCCCCAGGCGGTGTAGTCGAAGCGGTCGTAGCGGGCGGCGCCCGCCTCCTTGACGACGATCCAGGTGTGGGTGGCGAAGATGCCGCGCCAGCGCACGGTGCGGGCGGCATAGACGCGGATCAGCGCCTGCGGCGTCTCGGCGGCCGGCTTCAGCAGGCCGGCGCTGGCGCGCCCCTCGGTCGACCAGTCCGGGCCCGGATAGCCCAAGGCGTAGTGGCCGGCGGACCAGCCGATGGGCAGGGCGAAGAGCAGCAGCAGCAGGACGGACAGGCGGCGGCCGCGACCGCTCCTAGAATTCGACATCCAGTTCCTCGATCTCCTCGGGCTCGGCCTTGGCGGATGCGATCCATTGCTTCAGCGGCGCCCAGTCCATGATGGTCCGGCAATAGGCCGCGGCTGTGGCATCAATGGGGACGTCGTAGGTGTAGAAGCGCATGCAGACCGGCGCGTACATGGCGTCGGCGACCGTCGGGGTCGCGCCGAAGAGATAGGGGCCGCCGTAGGTGGTCAGGCACTCGCCCCAGATGGCGAGGATGCGGTCGATGTCGGGCTGGGCGCCGGCCCAGACCTTGAAGCCGGGATGGTGGGCCTTGAGGTTCATCGGCAGGGCCGAACGCAGGTTCTGGAAGCCGCCGTGCATCTCCCCGGAAATCGACCGGCAATGGGCGCGGGCCACCCGGTCGGCCGGGAACAGGCCGGCCTTGGGATAAGCCTCGTGCAGATATTCGGCGATGGACCAGGTGCCCCAGATCTTGGCGCCGTCGTCGGTCAGGGCCGGCACGAGGAACGAGGGCGAGAGCAGGAGAAGCTCGGCGCGCTGGCCGGGATCGTCGAGGGAGACCGGGACCTCGTCGAAGGGGATGCCGGCCATCTTGCACAGGAGCCAGCCGCGCAGCGACCAGGACGAGTAGTTCTTGCTCGAGATCGTGAGCTTGGCCTTGGCCATCCGGACCTCCCCTGGGCGGGCGCGACGCCGCGGAAACCGCACTGAAAGAATACTCTCGCAGTGCAGCAGAAAGTGCACTAGCTTTTTTTGGATCGATGCCAAGGTGGCATCTCGACCCACCCCGGGGCGGCCCATGCTCTATCACGCGTTCGAATTCCAGAGCCGGATGTTCGAGCCCGTGCGCGACGCCGCCCGACTGGCCGGCGCCGCCTTCGGGTCGGCGCTGCAGGCCCAGGGCGGTCGCGTCGGCCGGGAGATGCTGGCGACCTGGGAGATGATCGGCCGCACCGGCTTCACCCATACGCGACCCGACTACGGCATCACCAGCGTGCGCGTCGGCAACCGCGAGGTGGCGGTGACGGAGGTCGCGACGCACGTCACGCCCTTCGGCACGCTGCTCAATTTCCGCAAGGACACCGAGGTCACCCAGCCGAAGGTGCTGCTGGTGGCGCCGCTCTCCGGCCATTTCGCCACGCTGCTGCGCAACACGGCGAAGACCCTGCTGCAGGATCACGACGTCTTCATTACCGACTGGCACAGCGCCCGCGACGTGCCCTGGACCGCGGGGCGCTTCGGTTTCGACGAATATGTCGAGCACCTCATCGATTTCCTGCATGTGCTGGGGCCCGGCAGCCACGTGGTGGCGGTCTGCCAGCCCTGCGTGCAGGCGCTCGTCGCAGCCTCGGTCATGGCCCAGGCCGGCGATCCCGACCAGCCGAGCAGCCTGACGCTGATGGCGGGGCCCGTGGACGTGCGGATCAACCCGACAAAGGTCAACGAGCTGGCCTTCAACCACCCCTACGAGTGGTTCGAGAAGAACCTGATCTCCACCGTGCCCCTGCCCTGCGCCGGCGCCGGGCGGCGCGTCTATCCGGGCTTCCTCCAGCTCGTCGCCTTCCTGTCGATGAACCGGGAGCGGCACATCAAGGCCCATCTCGACCTGCACGGTCATCTGGTGCGCGGCGAGACGGAGAAGGCCGAGGCGATCAAGACCTTCTACGACGAGTATTTCGCGGTGCTGGACCTGACCGCCGAATTCTATCTCGAGACCATCGACAAGGTCTTCCAGCGGGCGCTGCTGCCGAAGGGCGAGCTGACCTACAAGGGGCGGCCGGTGGACCCCTCGGCCATCCGCCGCACCGCGCTGCTGACGGTGGAGGGCGAGCGCGACGACATCTGCTCGCTCGGCCAGACGGTGGCGGCCCACGACCTCGCCTCGAAGCTGAAGCCCTTCCGCAAGCGCCACCACATGCAGGCCGGCGTCGGCCATTACGGCGTGTTCAGCGGCCGGAAATGGGAGGGGCAGGTCTATCCCATCGTGCGCAACATGATCCTGGCGAGCGAATAGGCCGCAGGTCCGGCGGAGCCGCCACCCGTCCGGGGGGCGTGCCATCGCCCCGGTGAACCGCTATAGGCGGAGCCGGGACGACAGACGATTCCGGCTGAGCGCCGGATCACGCCGATGAGGACAACCGCCATGACGCTGACCCGCCTGCTGCGCGCAGCCGCCATCGCCGCGACGCTCGCCGTCGCCTCCCCCGCCCTTGCCGACGACATCCGCGACGCGATCGAGGAGGCCCGCCGCGCCTACCAGGCGAACGACCTGGTGGCCGCCAAGGCGGCGCTGGACGTCGCCTCGCAGCTCCTCGCCCAGCGCAGCGCCACCGGCCTGTCGCGCTTCCTCCCGGCACCGCCCCGCGGCTGGACGGCGGACGAGGCCGAAACCGATGCCAGCGCCGCGGCCATGTTCGGCGGCGGGCTCACGGCGAGCGCCACGTGACCGTGCAGGTGCTGGCCAACTCCCCGCTCATCGCGCAGATGGCGCCGCTGTTCTCGAACGCCCAGCTCCTCGGCGCCGTCGGCCGCGTCTTCCGCTTCAAGGGCAAGACGGCGGTGCATTCGCGCGACGGCAACATCCAGGTGCTGCTCGGCCGCACGCTCATCATCCTCGAAGGCTCGGGGACCGAGGCCGAGAAGCGGGCCCTGCTCGACCTGCTCGACATCCCCGCCATCGAATCCTTCAACGGCTGACAGGCCCCGCCCATGTCCCTCGGTTTCCAGATCCTGCCGAAACCCCACGCCAACGATCCCGCACTCGCGGCGCTCCTCGCCGGCATCCCGACGCCGCTTCTCAGCGACAACATGGCCCGCCTCTTCGCCGCCGGGCCGGCACTCAGGCCGATGCACGACGGCACGCCGCTGCTCGGCTTCGCGCTGACGGTGAGGACGCGGCCGGGCGACAATCTCCTCGTCCACAAGGCCATCGACATGGCCGGGCCGGGCGACGTCGTGGTGGTGGAGGCGGGCGGCGACCTGACCAACGCCATCATCGGCGAGATCATGGCGACGCTCGCGCTGAAGAACGGCGCGGCGGGCATCGTCATCGACGGCGCGATCCGCGATTCCGACGCCATCGCCACCATGAGCCTGCCGGTCTATGCGGCGGGCGTCACCCATCGCGGTCCCTACAAGGACGGTCCCGGCGAGATCAACACCGGGGCGATCATCGGCGGCCAGCACGTGGCGCCGGGCGACCTGATCGTGGGGGATGCGGACGGCGTTCTCGCCGTGCCGCGGGCGGAGGTCGCGACCATCGCCGCCCTCGCCCGCAAGCAGCTCGCCGCCGAGGACGCGACGATGAAGGCCATCGCCGAGGGCACGCTGGACCGGAGCTGGGTGGACGCCACCCTCGCCGCCAAGGGCGCGGCGCTGGGCAAGGCCTCGGTCTACTGAGGCCCTGAGATCAGCCGCGCCTCGCTGCCGTCCACCAGGACCTCGGCGGGAGCGGGATGGCTGAGGAAGCCCACGGGGCTCGCGGTCGGGCCATAGGCGCCGGACTGCAGCACGGCGACGAGATCGCCCTCGGCCATCACGGGCATCTCGACCTTGCGCGCCAGCGTGTCGAGTGGCGTGCAGAGCGGCCCGACGACGCTGGCGGGACCCGCCGAGGGCGCGCCCATGCGCGAGGCTGCCACGACCGGATAGTCGCGCTTGATGACCTGGCCGAGATTGCCGGAAGCGGCGAGGTGGTGATGCATGCCGCCGTCGACGACCAGGAAGCGCTGGCCGCGCGAGACCTTGGCGGCGAGAACGGCGGCGAGATAGACGCCGCTGCCGCCGACGAGATAGCGGCCCGGCTCCACCAGCACATGGGCGTCGCGGATGAGCGGATCTGCGGCCTTCTGCGCGACGAGGTCGGGCACACCCGCCTTCACCGCCGCGAGGTCGAGGGTGCCGTCACCGGCGAAATAGGGGATGCCGAGACCGCCGCCGAGATCGATGGTGCGGAGCGGACGTCCGAGGCGGGCGGCGGCGCGGGAGGCGACGGTGAGGCCGTGGCGCCATTGGCCCAGCAGCACGGCGGCGTCGAGGATCTGCGTTCCGGCGAAGAGATGGACCCCGGTCAGGTCGAGATGGGGCGAGGCCGCGACACGGTCGACGACCGCCTCGAGATCCTCCTCGTCGAAGCCGAAGGGCGCCGCCTTGCCGCCCATGCGCATGGCGCCGCCCTGGGCCTCGGCGACGGGATTGACGCGGATGGCGACGGCGACGCGGCGGCCGAGAGCCGCACCGATGGCCTCGGCATGGGCCGTCTCCTCCGCGCTCTCCAGATGAATCTCGCCGATGCCGGCGGCGATGACAGCCTCCAGTTCGGAACGGCGCTTGCCGGGGCCGGCGAAGAGGATGTGCGCCGGGTCGACGCCGGCCGCGCGTGCGGCGTGGAACTCGCCGAGAGAGGCGATCTCGATGCCGGCGCCTTCCCCATGCAGCACCCGCACCACGGCCGGGTTCGGGTTGGCCTTGATCGAGTAGTGGATGCCCGCAAAGCCCTCGAGGCCCGCCGCCAGCGCCCGGTAGGAGGCGCGGATGAGGTCGGCGTCATAGGCGAAGAGCGGGGTGCCGAACTGCTCCGCCAGCCGGCGGGCCGGGATGCCGCCGATGAGGAGGTCGGGGCCGTCCGCGCCGAACTGGCCGGCGACGAGGCGGTCGGTGAGGCTCGGCTCAGGTGCCATGGCTGCGCTCGCGCACCAGGCCGACATAGTCGACCTTGCCGTTGGGGGTGACGGGCAGCCGCTCCACGAGCTCCAGCTCGCGCGGCACCATGTAGGGCGGAAGCTCGGCCGCGGCCGCCTGCAGCACCGCCGCGCCGTCCACCGCGCCGAGGGGCACCGCCACGGCGTGGACCTTCTGGCCGGCGAAGGGGTCGGGCAGGCCGATCACCGCCACCTGCTGGAAATGGCCCATGGCCATCAGGCATTCCTCGACCTCGGTCGGGCTGATCCGGTGGCCGGAGGATTTGATCATCGCGTCGTTGCGGGCGACGAAATAGAGGAAGCCGTCGGCGTCCTCCGTCACGAGGTCACCGGAGAAGCAGACGATCTCGCCACCTTGCGTCGCCGGGCGGAATGGATGGGGGCGCAGCACCTCGGCGGTGGCGTCCGGCCGGTTCCAGTATCCGAGCGACACGGTGGGGCCGCGGTGGACGAGGATGCCGGGCTCGCCGGGGGCGGCGCGGCGACCGTCGGCGGTGACCACCAGCATCTCGCATTCGGGGATGGCCTTGCCGATGGAGGTCGGGCGGCGGTCCACCTCCTCCGGAGGCAGGTAGGTGGAGCGGAAGGCCTCGGTGAGGCCGTACATCAGGAAGATGCGCG
>LNFH01000400.1 GCA_001464235.1 Rhizobiales bacterium Ga0077556
AAGGTCGAGCGGAAGCCGTGCCCCGTCAGGTCCGTACGTTCCATTCGTTTGAGCAGAGCGAGGAACGCCATGTTCGAGAGCGGCGCCTTGCTCCGGCCCGCCGCGAATACGGTTCCAGAGCGTGGATCAGGCGGCGGCCCGAGAAGCTCAATGGCCCGCTGCGTCAGCGGCACTCGATGCTCGCGGCCGGCCTTCATGCGTTCAGGCGGGATGGTCCAGAGGCCTTTCACTAGATCGATTTCGGACCAGTCGGCGCCGATGACCTCACCCGTTCGAGCCGCCGTCAGGATCAGGAACTCGAACGCGCGAGCGGCCGTCCCCTCGCGCTGTCGCAGCTCCTTGATAAAGGCCGGCAGCTCCGCATAGGGGAGCGCTGCGTGATGCTTGATCTTGCGCACCCTGGTTCGAGCGGGGAGTAGTGCATCGAGATGACCGCGCCAGCGTGCCGGGTTCTCGCCGCGACGATACCCACGAACGGTCGCCCAATCGAGAACCGCTTCGATTAGACCCCTTGAGACGGCTACGTGTCGCTATCGTGGTCGTGGTTGACCAGATCGGTTGGAACACCTGCATCACCCAGCCGGTGCCAGCAGTGTCGACTGACTTCTCGCCGAAGACGGGTCCGGTATATGCCTTCCGGGTGTTGGCCACCGCGAGGCATACTTCCAATTGCGCCAACCAGCCCGGCTGTTTTTACGATCCACGCAAGATAGTGGCCCAAGGAAGCGGGGCCAGCACATTTCCGACCTGAGGTGCCCTAGAAGGTGCCCCAACGTTTAAAATAGCAAATATTTCAATGATAAATGGCGCTCCCTAGGGGACTCGAACCCCTGTTTTCGCCGTGAGAGGGCGACGTCCTAGACCGCTAGACGAAGGGAGCGGACCGCTGCTTGCGCGGCGGAGGGCGCTTCTTAATCGCAAAGCCGCCGGCGGGTCAAGCGCTCCTGCGGCGGGTCGGCACGGATAATCGCCGCGCCCCGTCCTCAGGGCCGCGGCACCTGCGGACCGCCGAGGGTGATCCGGTGGGTTTCCTTCAGGCTCCGGAGGTCGTAGATGACGACGAGGGCGCCGTCGTCGCGCTGGTAGGTGACGGTGAGGCTGCGGTCGGCGGCCACCGCCGAGACCACGCGCCCCGGCTCGGCGGGAACGGCGCCGGACAGGAGCGGCCCGGCGGGCGGGACCGTCATCAGGCGGTAGACGATGACGGCCAGCACGCTGCCGACGCCGAGGATCATGACCAGGAACGAGATCACCGAGATGCGGCGGACGCGGGCGACGACGGCCTCGCTGGCGGCCTCGTTGGGATCGGTCTCGGGAGCTGTGCTGGTCATCGGTCGCCGCGGCTGAGGGAAACGGGGAAGAACGGGATGGGGATGGAGACGCCTGCCGGGGCGGAGGTGGAGGCGGACGTCGCGCGCGAGCGGCTGGACCGCCTGCTGGCGCGCCGCCTGGCCGACCTGTCGCGCTCGCGCCTGAAGGCTCTCATCGAGGCCGGACACGTCCGGATCGGCGGCCGGACCATGACGGATGCGGGCCACAGGGTCAATCTGGGCGACCGGATCAGCGTCGCCGTGCCGGAACCGGAGGACCCCACCCCGACGGGCGAGGACATCCCGCTCGCCGTCGTCTTCGAGGACGAGCACCTCATCGTCGTCGACAAGCCCGCCGGCCTCGTCGTCCACCCGGGCGCCGGCAACTGGACGGGCACCCTCGTCAATGCCCTCATCGCCCATTGCGGCGACACCCTGTCGGGGATCGGCGGCGTGCGCCGGCCGGGCATCGTCCATCGCCTCGACAAGGACACGAGCGGGCTGCTGGTGGTCGCCAAGACCGACCGCGCGCACGCGGCGCTGAGCGCGCAGTTCGCCGACCACGGGCGCACGGGCCCGCTCGAGCGCGCCTATGTGGCCCTCGCCTGGGGCACGCCCGCGCGCGCGAGCTTCACCGTCGACGCCCCCCTCGACCGCGACCCGCACGCGCGCGAGAAGATCGCCGTCCGATCCTCGGGCCGCCACGCGGTCACCCACGTCACGGTGGAGGACACGTTCGCCGGCGGCCTCGTGTCGCAGGTCCGCTGCCGCCTGGAGACCGGCCGCACCCACCAGATCCGCGTGCACATGGCCCATGCCGGCCATCCCCTGCTCGGCGACGAGACCTATGGCCGCGGCTTCCGCACCAAGGCCGGCAAGCTCGGCGAGCCGGCACGCGCCGCCCTCGACGCCCTCGGCCGCCAGGCGCTGCACGCCGCCGTCCTCGGCTTCGCCCATCCGGCCACCGGCGAGACGATGCGCTTCGAAAGCCCCCTCCCCGCCGACCTCGCGGCGCTGGTAGCGGCGCTTCGCATCGCCTGATCCGGGGCAGGAACCCCGCCGTACCAGACGGGTTACGATAGGGTCGCGTCCGGCCCCGGTCGGATCGGGGCTGAAAATTTCACGCCATCGTGTAACGACACGACGCACGGATCTCGTATCATTCTCGTCAGCGGAGGGCCGGCCCCCTGCTTGCGCCAACGCAAAGATGCAGCCGGTTTCTTCCGATCGTGGCAGGCATTTGTCAACGTTCCGCCATGATTGTTGCACAGGATGACATTCGATCACGGGGCGGCTGACGCTGCCGGATCAACGGGCCGCCCGGGCTTCGGGGTGGGTGGCTCGGGGCTTGCCGGATGGTCCGGGAGCCAAAGAGAAGGAGGGCCTCATGGCTCACGCTGCATCTCTGCCGATCCTCTCCGCCGAGGCGGGGCTGTCGCGGTATCTCGACGAGATCCGCAAGTTCCCCATGCTTCAGCCGCAGGAGGAGTACATGCTCGCCAAGCGCTGGCGCGAACACGGCGACAGCAAGGCGGCACACAAGCTCGTCACCTCCCACCTCCGGCTGGTCGCCAAGATCGCCATGGGCTATCGCGGCTACGGCCTGCCGATCGGCGAGGTCGTGTCCGAGGGCAATGTCGGCCTCATGCAGGCGGTCAAGCGGTTCGAGCCCGACAAGGGCTTCCGCCTCGCCACCTATGCCATGTGGTGGATCAAGGCCTCGATCCAGGAATACATCCTGCGCTCCTGGTCGCTCGTGAAGATGGGCACCACGGCCAATCAGAAGAAGCTGTTCTTCAACCTGCGCAAGGCCAAGAGCTCCATCTCGGCGCTCGAGGACGGCGATCTCAGGCCCGACCAGGTCGAGGTCATCGCCACCAAGCTCGGCGTCGAGAAGCAGGACGTCATCGACATGAACCGCCGGCTCGGCGGCGACGCCTCGCTCAACGCCCCCGTCCGCGAGGACGGTGACGGTGAGTGGCAGGACTGGCTGGCGGACGATTCCGACAGCCAGGAGGCCGTGCTCGCCCGCGAGGAGGAGACCGACAACCGTCGCCTCGCCCTCACCCGCGCCCTCGGCGTGCTGAACGAGCGCGAGCGCATCATCTTCGAGGAGCGGCGCCTGAAGGACGATCCGATCACGCTGGAGGAACTCGCCGAGCGCTTCGGCGTCTCCCGCGAGCGCGTCCGCCAGATCGAGGTGCGCGCCTTCGAGAAGGTGCAGGACGCGGTGGTGAAGTCGATCCGCGAGATCGAACGTCCCGCCGCCCAGCCGGCCCAGATCGCCGCCCGCTGACGCAAGCGGCAATTCGACATGCAAAGGGAGGCCGCGAGGCCTCCCTTTTTTGTCTGCTGCAGCCAGGGCGGACGTGAGGACGACTACTGCCCCCAGGCCTGCATGGCCTCTTCGAAGGCCCGGTCCCCGGCCGGCCCCTTCTCGACCGTCAGGATGGCCCGGCGGCCCGAGTCGTAGCGCATGGGGATGTCGAAGAAGGGACGCGTCTTCAGCGCCTGGATGTTGGTGTTCCGGTCCATGTCGAAGCCCGACAGGCCGATGAAGAAGAAGCCGTTGGTGACGCGCACCGCCTGGCCGACCAGCGGCACGCCGCGCGCCTGCTCCGACACCTTCATCAGCACGCCCGGCACCTCGGCGACACCGCCGAACTGGAAGTCGCGCGGCAGGGCGTAGAGCACCTCGATCGTGTGGCTCGCCGGCAACGTCTGGTCGAGGTTGCGGCGGATGGTGATGGTCACCGTCATGCGCCGCTCGGGGATCGACACCTCACCGAGCAGGGCGAGATCGGGCGGCTGGCCGGGCCCGACGCTCACCGTCTGGGTGCGCCAGACCACCGAGCCCTGCATGAGCGTTCCGGCAGCGTTGCCGGGCGTCTCCTCGAACAGCGCGGCGCGCTGGGCCTGGCCGGGCGGAACCGGCGCGGCCGGCGGCGGCGCCGCGGGCGGGGCGGCGACGACGGGGGGCGGCGCTGCAGGTGCGACGGGTGCCGGAGCGGCGGGCGGCGGCGCTGCAGGCGCTTCGGCCGCAGGGGCCGGAGCCGGCGCCGGGGTCGTCTCGGGAGCCGGCGCGGCGGCGGGGGGCGTGTCGCTGGAGTCGGCCGACGCCGGCGGCAGGGCCGTCGCGGGCGGGTCGACGGGCACGATCTGCCGCGGCGCAGCGGCCGGCGGCGGAGCGGCCGGGGCCGCGGCCACCGGCGGCGGGGCGGCGGGAGCCGCCGGCGGCGTGACGGGGGCGGGCGTATCGCCGCCGACGCGGTCGGTGGCCTTCGGGCGCTCGGCATCGGCCGCGGGGGCCGGCGCCGGGGCCGGGGCGGGAGGAGGCGTCGTGGCGGGGGCAGGCGGTCCGGATGGTTGCTGGCCACGTACCAGCCGAGAGCGCCAGCGCCGCCGAGCAGCAGCAGCACGAGAACGATGGCGATGGCCCCGCCGCCTTTGCGGGCCGGTTTCTCCTCGTCCTCGCCCAGCACGGCGACCCGCGGGCGGATCGGTGCCTGACCGCCGTCGTTGGCGTCGATGAACGGGCCCTGGCGGCCGATGGCGGGCTCGATGCGCTCGGGCTCGGCGGGGGCCGACGGAGCGTTCAGCTGGTCGCGGGCCGTGCGGTGCGCGTGGGCAGCGGCATCGCCGAGGCTCTCGGCGTCATGGGCGGCGTCGCTGACGGTGCGGGCGCCGGCGATGGAGATCGCCTCCGGGCGCGGCGTCACCTTGCCGAGGGAGGCGAACTCGCGCTCCAGCATGGCGTCGAGGCTGTCGGCGGAATTCTCCAGCTCGACCTTGCGGATCGCATCCTCGAGGGACATCCGCTCGCGGGTGATGTGCTCCTCGGGGAGCGGCGGGTTCATGTTGCGCAGCTGGGCCAGCAGCGCCGCGCGCGCGCGCTCGTAAACGCCACGCCGCGCTTCGCCGGTGTTCTCCGCCAGTGCCCCAACGGCGCGGGAAATAAGGGGCGTATAATCGGCCATCGAAACTCGCTTCTCGCCCCTCTACTCTTACTCGAAGGGATTGCGCACCAGAATCGTGTCGTCCCGTTCCGGGCTCGTCGATAGTAACGCGACCGGACAGCCAATCAATTCCTCGATACGACGGACATACTTGATCGCCTGCGCCGGCAGTTCTCCCCAGGAGCGGGCGCCCATGGTGGTGGAGTCCCAGCCCTCGATCGTCTCGTAGATGGGGGTGGCGCGGGCCTGCGCCTCCTGGTTGGCGGGCAGGATGTCGATCCGCTTGCCGTCGAGTTCATAGGCGACGCAGACCTTGATCTCCTTGAACACGTCGAGAATGTCGAGCTTGGTCAGCGCGATGCCGTCGATCCCGTTGGTCTTCACCGCCTGGCGCACCAGCACGGCGTCGAACCAGCCGCAGCGGCGCCGGCGGCCGGTGACGGTGCCGAACTCGCGGCCGCGGTCGCCCATGATCTGGCCGTTCTCGTCCTCGAGCTCGGTCGGGAACGGGCCGCCGCCGACGCGCGTCGTATAGGCCTTGGTGATGCCGAGCACGTAGTTGATGGCGCCCGGACCCATGCCCGAACCGATGGCGGCCTGACCGGCGACGGTGTTCGACGAGGTGACGAAGGGGTAGGTGCCGTGGTCGATGTCGAGCAGCGTGCCCTGGGCGCCCTCGAAGAGGATGCGCTTGCCGGCCCGCCGCACGTCGTCGAGCAGGTCGAAGACCGTGGTCACGTAGGGCAGCACCTTCGGCGCCACCCCGGCGAGTTCGTCATAGAGCGCCTGGGCCTCGATCTCCGGCAGGCGGAGGCCGCGGCGCAGCGCGTTGTGGTGGGCCAGCAGCCGCTCGATCTTCGGCATCAGCGAGCCGAGATCGGTCAGGTCCGTCATGCGGATGGCGCGGCGGCCGACCTTGTCCTCGTAGGCCGGGCCGATGCCGCGGCCGGTCGTGCCGATCTTCGTCCCGGCATTGGCGCCCTCGCGCTGCTGGTCGAGCTCGCGGTGCAGGGAGAGGATGAGGCAGGCGTTCTCGGCGATGCGCAGCGTCTCCGGGCCGATGGCGACACCCTGGGCCGAGACACGCTCGATCTCCGCCACCAGGGCATGGGGATCGATCACCACGCCGTTGCCGATGACCGACAGCTTGCCGGGACGCACGATGCCGGAGGGCAGCAGGGACAGCTTGTAGGTGACGCCGTCGATCACCAGCGTGTGGCCGGCATTGTGCCCGCCCTGGAACCTGACGACCACGTCCGCCTGGCTCGACAGCCAGTCGACGATCTTGCCCTTGCCCTCGTCGCCCCACTGCGAGCCGACGACAACCACGTTCGCCATGGTCCAAAACCCTCCACGGCAAGGCAAACCCCGGCATCGCGTCCCTCGCGCGCCGGGGCCCTTGCACTGTGCGGATAAAGGATCGTCGCCGGGGTGGCAAGCGTCGTGCCGGTGGGTGGATCGGCGGAGGCCGCATGGCCTCGCGCCGCCGGCGAGACGTCAGGAGCGGCCCTGGACGGGCTGAATCCGCCGCTCGGACGGCCAGCGCAGCCGCCAGCCGTGACGGATTTCGCGTGTCGCGCCGGGGGCGAGATCCACCGTCCAGGCGACGATGCCACGGCGACCGTCGACGTCGCGCACCGTCGGCGCGGTCACGCCGGCGAGCGATTCGACCACGATGTCCTGCACCTCCGTCACGGGCAGCCGGTCCTCGACGACGACGCGCCGGGGGGTCTGCGCGCCGTTGCGCAGGAGGATGCGGAACTCCCGCTCCTCGGTCTTCGAGGTCGAGATGAGGCCGGACGAGCCGTCCGTGCGGCGGACCGTCTGGTGCTCGACCCGCACGAGGTCATCGGGCCCGAAGCCGAGCTTCACCTCATCCTCACGGGTAGCGGCGGCGAGCGTCGTGCGGCCGGCGAAGAGGCCGTCGCGGTAGAGCGTGACGCGCCCGGGCATCAGCGGCACGTCCTCCCCGTGGCGGAAGCGGGCCTCAATGAAGGCCGTGGTGTCGAGGCTCGGCACGACGCGGGACACGAGGTCCGGCGCGATGGTGGCGCTGCCGATGCGGATGGCGCGGTCGCCGGCGCCGCTGGCGATGGTGGCACGCCCCGGCACGGCGAAGCTCGCCTGGAAGCCGCCCATGTCGACGACCGCCTCGCTCTCGCCGATCCGGCCCGCCAGCACGCTGCCGCCATCGGCCTGGGCGCGGCTTGCGGGAGCGGCCGGCGCGGCGGCGACGGGCGGTGGTGGCGGGCTCCCCGCACGCTCCCGCATCGCCTCGGGTTCGAGATAGCGGACGAGGAGCGACGGCAGGACCGGCACGGCCCCTCCCCGCGCCACCCGTGCGGTGGAGACGGTCAGCGCGACGTCGGACCAGTCCTCGCCGGTGCGCTGGCGGATCTCGGCGCGGCGGACCAGCTCGAGGGCGGGCTTCGCGCCGGTCGTCACCAGCCGCGCGTCGTAGACCGGGCTCCAGCGGGCGTCGCGGACGGCGTAGGTGAGCGTGAGCTCGCCGCGGAAGGGCGCCGCGGCCTCCAAGGCCACCCGCGCCTCCAGGCGCCGCGGCGGCTGGCTTCTCAGTCCCGCCTCGATCTCGGCGATCTCGCGGTCGAGCCCCCGCTGGCGCTGCTCGGCCAGGCGGATGGCCCGGTCGGCGTCGCGCGTCACCTGGTGGGCGGCGGCGAGCGCCTGGCTGGCGGCGGCGACGTCGAGGCCGCGGTCCCCTGCCACAAGCGTCGAGGGGGCGACGAGTGCCTCCGCCGCGCGCTTGCGCATGCGTTCGGCGGCGATGGCGTCATCGAGGGCGAGGCGCTCGTCCTTCAGCGCCTCGAGCCTGCGGACGGCCTGCGGATCGGTGCGTTCGGTCGGACGGGCCTGGCGGGCATCGATCGAGCCGACCGCGAGCGATCCCTCGCCGCTTCCCGTCACGCGCAGCGATCCGGCATCGGCGGCGAGCGGCAGGTCGTCGAGGACGAGGACATGGTCGCCCGCCGGCAGCTCGACGGCGAAGCGGCGGGTGACGCTGGCGCCGTCGGGGAAGACGGTGACCGCCTCGACGCGCGAGGCCGGGCGGAACTCCGTTGCGGCGGCACCGGCCGCGGGAGCGACGAGGACGAGGGTCAGGGCGGCGAGGCGCTGCGGCTTCATCGGGTGGTGCTCCGTTGTGGGGAGCACCATGCTGGCAGCCCGAATCGGGCCGCCGCAGGGCCGAATCGCGGCGCGCGCCGGCTGCAGGATCAGCCGAAGCGGCCGGTGATGTAGTCGCGGGTGCGGGTGTCGACCGGATTGGTGAAGATCTGGTCGGTCGCCCCCTCCTCCACCATGATGCCGAGATGGAAGAAGGCGGTGCGCTGCGAGACGCGGGCCGCCTGCTGCATCGAGTGGGTGACGATGACGATGGTGAAGTTCTGCTTCAGCTCGTCGATCAGCTCCTCGATCTTGGCGGTGGCGATGGGGTCGAGGGCCGAGCAGGGCTCGTCCATTAGGATCACTTCCGGAGACACCGCGATGGCGCGGGCGATGCAGAGGCGCTGCTGCTGGCCGCCCGACAGGCCCGTGCCGGATTCCAGCAGGCGGTCCTTCACCTCGTTCCACAGGCTCGCCTTCTTCAGCGCCGTCTCCACCACCTCGTCGAGGTCGGTCTTGCTCTTGACGAGGCCATGGATGCGCGGGCCGTAGGCGACGTTCTCGTAGATCGACTTCGGGAAGGGGTTCGGCTTCTGGAACACCATGCCGACGCGGGCGCGCAGCTGCACGACGTCCAGGTTGCGGTCGTAGATGTCCTGCTCGTCGATGCGGATGTCGCCCGTGACCCGGCAGATCGGGATGGTGTCGTTCATCCGGTTGATGCAGCGCAGGAAGGTGGACTTGCCGCAACCCGACGGGCCGATGAAGGCCATGACCGAGCGCTCGGGAATGTCGACGTTGACGTCCTTGATGGCGTGTTTCTCGCCGTAGAAGACGTTGACGTTGCGGCCCGTGATCTTGGGGTGCACCGCCGCGGTCGGAACGGCGGTGGTGGCCGCCGTCGTCTCGAAGCTGGGAAGCGAGTTCATCGACGTCATCCTTTTGTCGTGGGCGCCCGGCCGATCACCAGCGGCGCTCGAACTTCTTGCGCAGGAACACGGCGGCCGCGTTCATGACGATGAGGAACAGCAGCAGCACCACGATGGCAGCCGCGGTCTTGTTCTGGAAGGCCTGTTCGGGGAAATCGGCCCACATGAAGATCTGCACCGGCAAGAGCGTCGCCGCGTCGGCGAAGCCGCGCGGGCTGTCGACCACGAAGGCCACCATGCCGATCATCAGCAGCGGCGCGGTCTCGCCGAGCGCGTGCGCCATGCCGAGGATGGTGCCGGTGAGGATGCCGGGCATGGCCAGCGGCAGCACGTGGTGGAACACGGCCTGCTGGTGCGAGGCGCCGACCCCGAGGGCGGCTTCCTTCACCGAGGGCGGCACGGCGCGCAGCGCGGCGCGCGAGGCGATGATGATGATCGGCAGGGTCATCAGTGCCAGCACGAAGCCGCCGACCACGGGGGCCGAGCGCGGCATGCCGAACACGTTGAGGAACACGGCGAGGCCGAGGAGGCCGTAGATGATGGAGGGCACAGCCGCGAGGTTGTTGATGTTGACCTCGATCATCTCGGTCCAGCGGTTCTTCGGGGCGAACTCCTCGAGGTAGATGGCCGCCGCCACGCCGACAGGGAAGGACAGGCCCAGGGTGATGAGCAGCGTCAGGAACGAGCCGACGATGGCGACCCAGACACCGGCGAGCTCCGCCTCGCGGGAGGCGCCGCCGAAGAAGAACTCGCGGGAGATGCGGCGCTCGACGAGACCGCGCTCCTTCAGCGATTCGAGATAAGCGATCTCGCGGTCGGTGATGCGGCGGTTGGCTTCGGTCTGGACGATGCGCACGATCTCCCAGGCGCCGGGGGCGGCGACGTTGGTCGAGGCGAGCGGGATGAGCACCTCGCCGGTGGCGCGGGCGTTCTGGATCTGCGACAGCTTCACGATGCCGCCGTTGATGCGGACCAGATAGCTCGACACCGTGTTGTCGAGGGTCTCCGACTGATCGGCGCCGTTGATCCGCTGGGTCAGGGTCTCGATGCGCTGGCGCAGCTGGGTGATGTCGTTCTGCGTCGCGGCGAGCTGGCGCCCCTCCGTCTCGACACGGCCCTGCAGGCGCTCGCGCGCCGCGCCGGTCGCGGCCTCCGCGGCCTGACGGAGGGCGGTGATGTCGCGCTCCTGGCCGCTGGCGACGCGCTCCTTGCCGGCGAGGTCACGCTGGAGTGTGGCGCGCACGATGGTGAGCTGCGTCTTGATGGCGGCGAGCAGCGGCTGGAAATTGGCGATGGTCGAGGACAGCTCGATCTGGCCCGTCGTGCCGGATACGGAGAGGTCGCCGGCGCCGCGGGTCACGACGGTCTCGGTGGTCTGGCCCTTCAGGTAGAGGTCGGCATTGTCGTCGAGCGGCAGGTACACCTCCTGCGTGGTCCCCAGCCAGGCAGGGTTGGCCATCGCCTGGCGGCGCAGGATCGAGGGTGCGCCGGACGAGACGAGATTGCCGAGCGCACGACGCGAGGTGCGGTCGGTGGCGGCGGGGAAATAGGCCCGGACGGCGCCGGCGACCACCGCGTCGTAATTCGCCGCGCCGATGGCCGCCGGGAGGTCGGCGCCGCTGGCGTTGCGCGGATTGAACGTCTCCGGCTTCAGCTCGACCGCGATCTTCACGTAGTTCTGGGTGAAGGCCGGGATCGCCTGGGTGATGATGGTCGACAGGAAGATGACGAGGAACCCGGCGGCCACCAGCACCGCACCGAGGCCGAGAGACTTGAACAGGAACTCCGCCCGGTAGCGCGCCTTCAGCCGCGCCTGCGCCTGATCGTTGGTATGGATGTCGGTGGAAACCCGAGGCAGCGAGACGTCAGTCATACTGTTCCCGATACTTGTTGACGACGCGCAGTGCGACGAGATTGAGCGACAGGGTGATGACGAAGAGCACGAGGCCGAGGCCGAAGGCCGCGAGCGTCTTCGGGCTGTCGAATTCCTGGTCTCCCGTGAGAAGCGTGCCGATCTGCACCGTGATGGTGGTGACCGCTTCCAGCGGATTGAGCGTCAGGTTGGCGGCAAGACCCGCCGCCATGACCACGATCATCGTCTCGCCCATGGCGCGCGAGACCGCCAGGACCAGCGCCGAGACGATGCCGGGAAGCGCCGCAGGCAGCACCACCTTGCGGATGGTCTCGGACTTCGTGGCCCCGAGGCCCGCCGAGCCGTCGCGCAGCGACTGCGGCACGGCGTTGATGACGTCGTCGGACAGCGAGGAGACGAAGGGCACGATCATGATGCCCATGACCACGCCGGCCGCCAGCGCGCTCTCCGAGGAGACGTCGAGGCCGAGCGCATGGCCCGAGTTGCGGATGAAGGGCGCCACCGTCAGCGCGGCGAAGAAGCCGTAGACGACGGTCGGGATGCCCGCGAGGATTTCCAGCACCGGCTTGCCGACGGCGCGCACCTTCGGGGTGGCGTAGTCGGAGAGATAGACCGCGGCCATGATGCCGAGGGGGGCTGCCACCACCATGGCGATGAAGGTGATGAGCAGCGTGCCGGTCAGCAGCGGGATGAAGCCGAAGGCGGCCGTGCCGCCGACCTGGTCGGCGCGGAAGGCCATCTGCTGGGGCGTCCAGGTGAGGCCGAAGAGGAAGTCGATGGGACTGACCATCGAGAAGAAGCGCATCGATTCCGCGATCAGCGACACGACGATGCCGATGGTCGTCAGGATGGCGATGGTCGCCGAGACGGCCAGCAGGACCTTCACCACCGACTCGACCCTGTGGCGGGACCGGAAGGCCGGCGCGATGGCGTTCCAGGCGTAGACGAAGCCGGCGACGCCGACGGCGGCCATGAGCACGATCATCATTGTCGTGCTGGTGGCGGCGCGGGAGGAGAGCACGGCGGCCGCGTCGCTGCGGACCGCGTCGCGGATGCCGGCCGTGCCGCCGAAGGCGATGGCCTGGATGTCGCGCCAGAAGCCGTCGAGCTGGGCGACGCTGGAGGTGGCGAGCTGGGCGGAGAACTGGGAGAGCACCATCGAGCGCAGGACGTTGGGCGCGGCGATGGACCAGACGACGAGAACGATGAGGGCGGGTCCCACCGTCATGATGGCGAGCCAGGCGCCGTAATAGCCGGGCAGCGAATGGAGCGCGGCGTAGTTCGAGCCCGCGAGGGCGATCGATCGGCGCCGGCCAGCCAGATGACAGGCGATGGCGATCGCCACCAGAATGCCGAACAGGGTCAGGAACATCGCTTGCGTCCGTTCATCGCCGCCCGCACCGGAACGGCTCGCCATGCAGTGGAGAAGGGCCCGGCGGCAGCGCCGGGCCCTTTCCGTCTATCGGCCGGGTCAGAGACCGGCGAGGCCCGTGGCCGCGCGGGCGGCGCGGGAGACCTCTTCGCGGCGCGCCGTCGGCAGCGGAACGAGGCCCTTCTTCTCGAGGTAGCCGTCGTCACCCATGGCCTGCTCGGAGACGTACTCGTTGATGAACTCCTGGAGACCCGGGACCACGCCGATATGCTCCTTCTTCACGTAGAAGTAGAGCGAGCGCGACAGCGGGTACTTGCCCGACGAGATGTTCTCGACCGTGTCCTCGACGCCGTTGACGCGGGCGCCCTGGATCTTGTCGCGGTTCTCCTCGAGGAAGGAATAGCCGAACACGCCGAAGGCGGAGGGGTTGGCGACCAGGCGCTGGACGATGATGTTGTCGTTCTCGCCGGCTTCGACGAAGGCGCCGTCGGCGCGCACCTGCTGGCAGGCGCGGGCGTCGATCTGCACGTTCACGCGCTTCTGCAGGGCCTTGCAGCCCTCGAGCATGGCGAGCTCGTTGAAGGCGTCACGGGTGCCCGAGGTCGGCGGCGGACCGAGAACCTCGATCTTGGCATTGGGCAGGTTCGGCGCGATGTCCGACCAGTTCTTGTTCGGGTTGTCGACCAGCTGGCCCTGGGCGTTCGGCACCTTGGCGGCGAGAGCCAGGAAGATCTGCTCGAGCGTCAGCTGGATGGCCGGGCCCTGCTTGGAATTGGCGACGACGATGCCGTCGAAGCCGACGACGATCTCGATCGGCGTCACGCCGTTCTTCTTGCAGGTCTCGAACTCGGAGGCGGTGATCCGGCGCGAGGCATTGGCGGCGTCCGGCGTGTTGACGCCGACGCCGGCGCAGAAGAGGCGCATGCCGCCGCCCGTGCCGGTGGACTCCACGATCGGGGCCTTGCCGGACTGCTGGCCGAAGCGCTCGGCGACGGCGGTGGTGAACGGGAAGACGGTGGACGAGCCGGTCACCTGGATGCGGTCACGGGCTTCGGCCGAGGAGGCCGCTGCCATGACGCCGCCGATCGCAACGACCGCGGCGGAAAGGAAGAGGGAAAGTTTCACAGGATGCTCCTGTCCTTGGAGGAACCTCGTCCAGCGCAGGTCTGCGCGGGGTCGGACAAGGGATGCAGCCTCTGGATAGGGCCGCTGCGCGATACTTCTATGACCTCTGCTTGACAGAAAGATGAAGAGAAATTCTGTTCAATTACAGAGACTTGATGAATATCGACCGAATTTGTCGCAAACACCGGATGACTCCCGGCCAGCGCCCCTCGCGGGGGCATTGCTCGACTGCGCCGGGGCCGCTGCCGCCCGTCTCCAGGCCGTCTATAGTGGCGCTCCATCAGGGTTTTCCGCAAGCATGCGTCTCTATGACCGTCCCTATCTCATTCTGGCCGCCACGACCCTGATCTGGGCCGGCAACGCCATCGCCAGCCGCCTCGCCATCGGTCACGTCTCGCCGATGATGCTGACGACGCTGCGCTGGGTCGGCACGCTCGCCCTGATGATCGCCATCGCCGGCGGCGCCTTCGTCCGCGAATGGCCCCTGATCCGCGCCCACTGGAAATGGCTGGCCATCCTCGGCGTCGTCGGCTTCACCAGCTTCAACGCCTTGTTCTACCTGGCCGCCCTCTACACCACCGCGGTCAACATCGGCATCATCCAGGGCTCGATCCCGGTCATGGTGCTGACCGGTGCCTATCTCGTCCACCGCACGGCCGTGACCGCCCTTCAGGCCATCGGCATCGTCGTGACCATCGCCGGTGTGGTCCTGCTCGCCGCCCGCGGCGATCTTGCCGTGCTGACCGGGCTCGCGTTCAACCTCGGCGACGTGCTGATGCTGGGCGCCTGCCTGGGCTATGCCGTCTATACGGTGGCCCTGCGCAATCGACCCGCCATCTCCCCGCGCCCCTTCTTCATGGCGCTGGCTGTGGTGGCCCTGATCTCGTCCCTGCCGCTGCTCGCCGCCGAGGTGGCGCACGGGACGGCGCTCTGGCCGGACTTCAACGGCTGGCTGATCATCCTCTATGTCGCGGTGCTGCCCGGCTTCGTCGCCCAGGTCTTCTTCATGCGCGGCGTGGAGCTGATCGGGCCCGGACGGGCGGGGGTCTGGGTCAACCTCGTGCCGGTCTGGTCGGCGATCCTCGGACCGCTGATCCTCGGCGAGATCTTCGCCTGGTATCACGCCGTGGCGCTGCTGCTGGTTCTCGGCGGCATCGCCATCGCCGAGAGCGGCAAGCGCTGATCAGCGCACCGCGTAGCGCATGTAGCCGTTGAGGACCTGGCCGATCCAGGCGAGACCGATGCCGAAGGCGACCGCCAGCGTCGCGCCCGCGGCGATGCGCCCGGCATTGCCGCCCTCGAACAGGGCCGCGCCCTGCAGCGCCGGCCAGACGACCCACAGCACCAGGCCGGGGCCGACCAGCCCGAACAGCAGCCCGAAGGCGGCGCCCTTGACGATGCCGTCACGGCCCCAGCGGTCCCAGATCAGGATGAAGAGAAGGCCCCAGAGCCCGCCGATGATCGCCGGCTGGGTCAGGCCCGGCAGGCTCGCCGGCAGAGGCGCCCGCATCGGGAAGAGCTGGATGGCGGCCATGCCGACCTGGCCCATCAGCCACACCGCCCCCTGGAGGGCGAGGATCACGGCCAGCGCCCCCACCACGAAGCCGAAGGAGAGACGGGCGAGGACGTACATGGGTCAGGTTCCGGCGAATCGGTGTGGCCGAGTGTAGCGCAGGCCGGGGCGGGCGGGGCCTGGATTGGGCCCGGGCGTTCGATCGTGAAGGAGGGCCCCACCCTTACCCTCCCCGCTGCGCGGGGAGGGAGACTTCGGCCCCTCACATCCGTCTCGCCACTTGTGCCAGGCGCGACCGGGCGGGCCGGGCGCGACGCGGTAGTCCCCCTCCCCTGGCGGCAGCGAGGGGAGGGTAAGGGTGGGGCTGATGACGGCGCGCGATGCCGCTCAGAACGCCAGGCGGCGGGCGCGCTTCACCTGCGGAATCTCGTGAATCTGCGCGAGCAGGTCGTCGGAGATGCGCTCGTCCACCGCGACGAAGCAGATGGCGTCGCCGCCGGGCTTGTCGCGGCCGAGGTTGAAGGTCGCGATGTTGACGCCGGCATCGCCCAGGAGCGAGCCGAAACGGCCGATGAAGCCCGGCTTGTCGTCGTTGCGGACGTAGAGCATGTGCGGGGCGAACTCCGCGTCCATGGCGATGGCGCGGATCTCGACGATGCGCGGCTTGCCGTCGGCGAGCACCGTGCCGGCGGCATGGCGCGGCATGTCCTCGGCCTCCACCGTGATCATGATGCGGCTCTCCAGATTGCCGCCGGGGGCCTCGCGCTTCACCTCGTCCACCGTGATGCCCTTGTCGTTGGCGATCGGCACGGCGTTGACCATGTTGATGTCGGAGAGGAACGGCCGGAGCACGCCGGTCACCGCCGCGGCGGTCAGCGGGCGCACGTTCAGGTCCGCGACCTTGCCCTCGTACTCGATGCGGATGCCCTTGATCGGGGCTTCCGTGAGCTGGCCGAGGAAGGAGCCGAGCCGCTCGGCGAGCGCCACGAAGGGCCTGAGCTTCGGCGCGTCCTCCGCCGAGATCGACGGGAAGTTCACCGCATTGGTGATGGCTCCCGACAGCAGGTAGTCCGACATCTGCTCGGCCACCTGCAGGGCGACGTTCTCCTGCGCCTCGGTCGTGGCGGCGCCGAGATGCGGCGTGCAGATCACGTTGGGATGGCCGAAGAGCGGGTTGGCGGTCGCCGGCTCCTCGGAGAAGACGTCGAAGGCCGCGCCCGCCACGTGACCGGCGTCGAGGGCCTCGCGCAGCGCCTGTTCGTCGACGAGGCCGCCGCGGGCGCAGTTGATGATGCGCACGCCCTTCTTCGTCTTCGCCAGCGCCTCGCGGGAGAGGACGTTCTTGGTCTGCGCCGTCATCGGCACGTGCAGCGTGATGAAGTCGGCGCGGCGCAGCAGGTCGTCGAGCTCGACCTTCTCGACGCCGATGGAGACGGCGCGCTCGGGCGAGAGATAGGGATCGAAGGCGATGACCTTCATCTTGAGACCCAGGGCCCGGTCGGCGACGATGGAGCCGATATTGCCGCAGCCGATGACGCCGAGCGTCTTCGAGGTCAGCTCGACGCCCATGTACTTGTTCTTCTCCCACTGGCCGGCCTGAGTGGTCCGGTCGGCGTCGGGGATCTGCCGGGCGATGGCGAACATCATCGCGATGGCGTGCTCGGCGGTGGTGATCGAATTGCCGAAGGGCGTGTTCATCACGATGATGCCCTTGGCCGTCGCGGCGGGGATGTCGACGTTGTCGACGCCGATGCCGGCGCGGCCGATCACCTTGAGGTTCTTGGCGTTGGCGAGGATCGCCGGCGTCACCTTGCTGGCCGAGCGGATGGCGAGGCCGTCATAGTCGCCGATGATGGCGGCGAGCTTGTCCTTGTCCTTGCCGAGGGCCGGCTGGAAATCGACGTCGATGCCGCGGTCCTTGAAGATCTGGACGGCAGCGGGCGAGAGGGCGTCGGAAATGAGAACGCGGGGTTTGGTCACGGGATCATGCTCCGCATGAGCCTCTCCGCATCGGGAGAGGGCGCGCCGTGGGGCGCGAAAAAGGAAGGAACGGCTCCGACCGACCCTCTCCCCTTGCGGGAGAGGGTGGCTGCGGAGCAGCCGGGTGAGGGGCAGTCGCACAGGCAATCGCAGCGCCCGGTCACGGGTGAGGACGGGCGAAGCCCCCTCACCCGCCCGCTGGCGCGGGCACCCTCTCCCGCAGGGGGAGAGGGTTTATCGGCAGCCTCAGGCCGCCTTCTTCAGCTTCGCCTTCTCGGTGGAGAAGGCATAGGCGATCCAGGGCATCAGCGCCTTGAGGTCGCGCGCCTGCACCGTCGCTCCGCACCAGATCCGGAGACCGGGAGGCGCATCGCGATAATGGCCGAGGTCGAGGCCGGCGCCCGCCTTCTCCAGCGTCGCGACCACGCCCTTGGCAAACGCCGCCTGGGCGTCCTCGGGAAGCCCGGTGACGGCAGGATCGGTGAACTTCAGGCAGACCGAGGTGTTGGAGCGGGTCTTCGGCTTCACCGCGAGGAAGTCGATCCAGTCGTTCTCCTTGACGAACTTGGCGATGACGCGGGTGTTGGCATCCGCGCGCTTCACCAGGCCGTCGAGGCCGCCGACCTTCTGCGCCCATATAGTCCTCGACGCAGAGCATGGACGGCGTGTTGATGGTCTCGCCCTCGAAGATGCCCTCGATGAGCTTGCCACCCTTCGTCATGCGGAAGATCTTCGGCAGCGGCCAGGCCGGCTTGTAGGTCTCCAGCCGCTCCACCGCGCGCGGGGAGAGGATGAGCATGCCGTGGGCCGCCTCGCCGCCGAGCACCTTCTGCCAGGAGAAGGTGACGACATCGAGCTTGTCCCAGTCGAGGCGCTGGGCGAAGGCCGCCGAGGTCGCGTCGCAGATGGTCAGGCCCTCGCGGTCGGCCGCGATCCAGTCGGCGTTCGGCACGCGCACGCCGGACGTCGTGCCATTCCAGGTGAACACGACGTCGCGCGTCTTCGTGTCGACCTTCTTCAGGTTCGGCAGCTCGCCGTAGGGGGCGGTGATGGTGCGCACGTCGGCGAGCTTCAGCTGCTTCACCACGTCGGTGACCCAGCCCTCGCCGAAGCTCTCCCAGGAGACCATGTCGACGCCGCGGGCGCCGAGCATCGACCACATGGCCATCTCCACCGCGCCGGTGTCGGAGGCCGGCACGATGCCGATCCGGTAGCCGTCGGGCACCTGCAGCACTTCGCGGGTCAAATCGATGGCGAGCTTCAGCTTCGCCTTGCCGATCTTGGCGCGGTGAGACCGCCCGAGGGGCGCATCAGCCAGAGCTTTGAGGGACCAGCCGGGGCGCTTGGCGCAGGGGCCGGACGAAAAGGTATTGGCGCGCGGAAGCGCGGTCGGGGCGGTTGTCGCCATTTGGATCTCCATCCTCACAGATGGGCGTGCCCCGTTGGGGGGGCATGTCCCGCCGACCGGGATAGGCGCATGCGGCCCTGCGGTCAAGGATGATGAGGGAGCCCCGAGGCGTGTCCACGCTCCGCCCGTCACCCCCGGCGAGGCCGAAGGCCGAGGGAAGGGGGTCCAGGGGCTGAAGGGCGAGGCGGACGAATGGGAATGCGAGGGAGATGAGAGGGCCGGAGCATCGGCCCCTGGATCCCCTTCCCCTCGCTGCGCTTGGCCGGGGATGACGCGCTGAGCTTCAGATCACCGGCAGCGGCCCGACCAAACGCGTTGCGGTGTCTTCCCCCTCACTCCCCCATCAGCGCCTCCAGCCGCTCCACCGGATGGTTCTCGCCCACCGACAGCGCGAGGATGCGGGAAATGTGGCTGCGCGGCAGGCCGGTCTCGGCGGCGAAGGCGTTCACCTCGGCCTGCACCTTCCTGAGGTCGCCCTTGGAGGTCGGGTCGGCGGCGACGTCGAGGCCGGCGTCGCGCAGCGCCGCCACCATGTCCGGCGAGGTGACGAACGCGTCCCAGCCGATGAAGCGGAGGAAATACTGGCCGGTCTTGCCGCCGAGACGGGCGCCGCGCTTGGCCAGCACGTCGAGGAGGCCGACCTGGTCGTCCGCCGGCCACGCCGCGAGGAAGGCGCCGAACGAGCCGTGCTCCCTGGCGATCGCGCCGACGAAGGCGGCGTTCTCCCGTACCGACTTGATCTTCTGCGGGTTCTTGACGATCCGCCCGTCGCGGGCGAGGTCGTGCCAGAACTCGTCGGGCTGGAAGGTCAGCGCCTGCGGCACGAAGCCGAGGAAGGCTTCCTCGAAGCCCGGCCACTTCTTCTCGATCACGCCCCAGACGAACCCGGCGGAGAAGACGCGCTTCGTCATCTCGGCGAGGACCCGGTCGTCGCCCAGGGCGGCGAGGACGGAATGGTCGGGCACTGCCGGCATGAGGCCCGCCAGCACGGCATCGCCCCCCTTGCGACGCGCGGCGCGGGCGCGGATCGTCTCGAATGCGGTCATGGGCTCCCCCTGAGGGCACCCATCCCACGCCGAAAGGCCGGGACATGGCAAGAGGACGCAAGGTGGGTCTGGAAGGCCCCACCCGCACCCTCCCCGCTGCGCGGAGAGGGGGACTATGACGTCCCGGATCGCCGGGCCGGTGGAGCCAGGCACGAACGGTTCGTTCGGGCTGGGCCAGACGCTTTCCGGCGTGGAACGGGCGGTCGGCGGTAGTCCCCCTCCCCTCGCCCCGCGAGGGGAGGATCAGGATAGGGCAATCCCAGCCGCTCACGCCGTCCTCGTCACGCCCCCGCCGGCAGGGCGTAGGGGCTCTTGTCGCGGGCGATGAAGGACCCGGCGCCCATGGCACCGACGACCTTGCCGTCGTCCACCACGGTCCGGCCCTTGGCGATGGTCATGACCGGCCAGCCGGTGACGGCGAAGCCGGCGAATGGTTTCCTTGCGGTTCGGGTCCCACAACACGATGTCGGCGTCCGAGCCCACCGCGATGGTGCCCTTCTGCGGATAGAGCCCATAGAGCTTCGCGTGGTTGGTGGAGGTCAGGGCCACGAACTCGTTCATGGAAATGCGGCCCTTGGCGACGCCCTCCGACCAGAGCACCGGCATGCGCGTCTCGACGCCCGGCAGGCCGTTCGGCACCCATTTGAACGAGGTGCGGCCCTTCTCGTTCAGCTTGCCGCGCGGGCTGTCGTAGAAGAACGGGCAGTGGTCGGAGGAGAAGGTCTGGAACACGCCCTGCTTCAGGCCCTCCCAGATCGCCTTCTGGCTGTCGGTGTCGCGCGGCGGCGGCGAGCAGACGTATTTGGAGCCCGACATGTCCATGTTCAGGCCCTTCATGTCGTCCTCGGTGAGGGTGATGTATTGCGGGCAGGTCTCGGCATAGACCTTGAGGCCGCGCTGGCGGGCCCAGCGGATCTACTCCATCGCCTCGCGGCCGGAGACGTGGACGATCATGATCGGCACGTCGAGCAGCTCGGCATGGCTGATGGCGCGGTGGGTGGCTTCGCGCTCGATCACCTGCGGCCGCGACGGCCCATGATAGTAGGGCGCCGTCTTGCCGGCCGCTTCCAGCCGCTCGGTGAGGAAGCGGATGTTGTCGTAGCCCTCGGCATGGACCATCACCAGCGCCTGCTCGCGGCGAGCCACCTCGAACACCTCCAGCAACTGGCGGTCGGAGAGCACGAGGTCGTCATAGGTCATGAAGACTTTGAACGAGGTGCAGCCGTCGGCGAAGAGCGCCGGCAGTTCCTGGTTCAGCACCGTCGG
>LNFH01000401.1 GCA_001464235.1 Rhizobiales bacterium Ga0077556
TCTCACGGTGATCGGTGAGGTGGTGGAAGGCACCGACGTCGTCTGGACGGCGGAAGGACGGGTGCTCTCCTTCGCCTCCGGCCGGTTCGAGCATTTCTGAGAGGGCGCTGCGGCGCGGGGATTGCCTTGCACCGCGCAACTGCGTCCTTCGAGGCTCGCCGCCGGACGATGCTGACGCATCGCCGAGGCTCGCACCTCAGGATGAGGAGGGTGGTGAGTTGCATCAGGCGCGGCGGCGGCCGCTGCGGTTCATGCCAGACACCAACCTCCTCATCCTGAGGTGCGAGCGCATAGCGAGATGCGGACGCATCTTGCGTTCGCTCGATGCTATGGCGAGCCTCGAAGGACGCAGTTGCGCGGTGCAAGGCAATCCCCGGCCCGGGGTGTGGTCTCAGAAATGCTCGAACCGGCCGGAGGGGAAGGAGAGCACCCGTCCTTCCGCCGTCCAGACGACGTCGGTGCTTTCCACCACCTCACCGATCACCGTGAGAGGGACATCGGCCGCCGCCGCATCGCAGGCGAGCAGGATCTCGTAGTCGTCGCCGCCGGTGAGGATCCGCTCGCGCAAGCCCGGGTCGATCGCCAATGCCCGGGCCGCGGCCGGCGACAGCGGCACCGCCCCGGCATCGAGCCGCGCGCCGGTTGCCGATGCCGCCATCATCTTGGCGAGGTCGCCGACGAGCCCGTCGGACACGTCCATCGCCGCCGACGCGTGGCGGCCGACGGCGTCGGCCAGAGCGACCCGTGGCCGAGGGCTGAGATAGCGGTCGACGAGATGGGAGCGCTCGTCGGGCGCGAGCAGGCGCAGCCAGTCAGGGGCTGCCGCCGGCGCGCGCTCGGCCTGCCGCGCGATCAGCCCGAGGGCGCCGTCGCCGATCGTGCCGGTGACGCAGAGCACGTCCCCTGGGCGCGCGCCGCGGCGGCGCACCGTGCGGGCCGCCCGGCCGAAGGCGGTGACGGAGAGCGTCAGCGGGCCCGGCACCTTGACCGTGTCGCCGCCGAGCAGCGGGCAGCCATAGCCTCGGATGTCGGTCGCGAGGCCGTCGGCGAAGGCGGCGAGGAAATCGGTCGTCCAGTCGGCCGGCAGGCCGAGGCCGAGGAGGAAGCCGGTGGGTACAGCGCCCTTGGCGGCGAGATCGGAGAGGTTGACCCTGAGCGCCTTGGCGGCGATCAGGCCCGGGGGGTCGTCGGGGAAGAAGTGGACGCCGGCGATGGCCATGTCCTTGGTGACGACGAGGTCGCCCTCGCCTTCCGGGATCACGGCCGCGTCGTCGGTGAGGCCGTCGGCGCCCGCGGTGGTGGCGAGGGGCGCGAAGAAGCGGGCAATGAGGTCGTCTTCGGACGGACGGGTCATGGGGCGATGATGGCGGAAAGCCCGGGTGAAGGGGAGGCCCGCCGGCCTCAGCCCTTCGGAGCTTCGCCCATCTCGGCGGCGCGCACGCGCTTGGCGATCTTGTCGAGCACGGCGTTGGCCATGCCGACCTCCTCGCGGTCGACAAAGGCGTCGGCCACGTCGACATATTCGGTGATGATCACCTTGGCGGGCACGTCGGGCCGCTCGAAGAGCTCGTAGGCGCCGGCGCGCAGAACGGCGCGCAGCACCGCCTCGATGCGGCGCAGAGGCCATTCGTCGGCGAGGATGCGGTCCACCGCCACGTCGATGCGCTGCTGCTCGCGCATGACGCCCTGGATGATGTCGCGGAAGAACTGGTGGTCGGCGGGCAGATAGGTCTCGCCCTCCACCTCGCGGCCCATCCAGAAGGTCTGGAACGAACCGATGACGTCGTTGATGTCGGAGCCGGCGACGTCCATCTGGTAGAGCGCCTGGACGGCGGCGAGCCGTGCGGTGCCGCGCTTGTTGGCCTGTTTCGGATTGGTCTCCGCCATCACGCCTGCTCCGCCGCGCGCTTCAGGCGGATCATGGCGAGGCAGGCCTTCGCCGCCCCGCCGCCCTTGTCGAGTTCGCTGCGGCGGGCGCGGGCCCAGGCCTGGGCGTCGTTCTCCACCGTCAGGATGCCGTTGCCCAGCGGCATCTTGCGCGCCACCGACAGGTCCATGAGGGCGCGGGAGCTCTCTTCGGAAACGATCTCGTAGTGGGTGGTCTCACCGCGGATGACGGCGCCGAGGGCGACCGCACCGTCGAAGGGCTGGCCGCGCGCCGCCGCCGCGTCCATCAGGATGGCGATGGCGGCGGGGATCTCGAGGGCGCCGGGCACGGTGTGCACCTCGCAGGTGGCGCCGGCCTCGGCGATGGCGGCCTTCGCGCCCTCCAGCAGGGCGTCGGCGAGATCGTCATAGAAGCGCGCCTCGACCACCAGCACGCGGGCATGGGTCGGGATCACGTGCTCGGGCGCGGAACGCGGGGCGGCCATGGCAGGTCCTTCGGAATGGGAGCGCTCTAGTAGCCCCCCGCCTTCGCCTCCGCAAGGCGCGCCGCGTAACGGGCCATCATGTCGACCTCGAGGTTGACCCGGTCGCCGGCCGCCGCCGCGCCCCAGGTGGTGACCTGGAGGGTGTGCGGGATCATGGTGACCGTGAAGGTGTCGCCGGTCACGCCGTTGACGGTGAGCGAGGTTCCGTCGAGGGCGACCGAGCCCTTTTCGGCGATGAACTTCGCCAGCTCCCGGGGGGCGCGGAAGACGAACCAGGCGGTGCCGTCGCGGTCCTCGCGCGAGACGATCTCGGCGACGCCGTCGACATGGCCGGTGACGATGTGGCCGCCGAGTTCGTCGCCGATGCGCAGCGAACGCTCGAGGTTCACTTTCATGCCGGTCGCCCAGGTCCCGAGCGTGGTGCGGGCCAGGGTCTCGCCGGAGGCATCGATGGTGAAGACGGTGCGGGCGCCCTGCTCGGCGAGGGAGGTCACGGTCAGGCAGATGCCCATGTGGCAGACGGAGGCGCCGAGCGGCAGGCTGTCGGCGGGATAGGAGCAGGCGACGGCGAGGGTGCGCGCCGTGCCCTTCTCCTCGACGGCGACGATCTCGCCCACATCGGTGATGATGCCGGTGAACATGGGTCAGGCTCCCTGAGGCAAGGTCGGATCGGGGCGATAGGTTTCGATGCGGTCGCAGCCGGCCATGCGGCTCTCGGCGAGGCGATAGCGGGCGGGCATGGGCTCGATGAAGCCGGGAACGCCGTCGCCGAGCGCCGCCGGCGAATGGGCGACGATGATCTCGTCGGCGAGGCCGGTGCGCATCAGCGTGGCGCCGAGGATCGGGCCGCCCTCGCTCATGACGCGGGTGATGCCGCGGGCGGCGAGCAGGCGCAGCGCCGCGCCCATGTCGACGACGCCGTCGGGCCGGCGGCTCACCAGCATGACCTCGCAGCCCGCCCGGCGCAGGGCGCGCTCGGCCTCGGGCGGCGCGCCGACGGTGGAGATCACCCAGGTCGGCACCTCGCGGGCGGTGGCGACCAGACGGGACGTGAGCGGCAGGCGGAGCTTGGAATCGATGATGACGCGGATCGGCGAGCGCGCCTCCATCCCGGGCAGCCGGCAGGTGAGCAGCGGATCGTCGGCCAGCACCGTGCCGATGCCGATCATGATGGCGTCGGCCATGGCGCGCACCAGGTGGAGCTGGACGGTCGCCGCCGGGCAGCTGATCTGGGTGCGGGCGCCGCCTGCCGCCGCGACATAACCGTCGGCGGAGAGCGCCATCTTCAGCTGCACGAAGGGCCGACCCTGCCGGACGCGGATGAAGTGGCCGCGGTGGTCGAGGGCAGCCTCCGCCGCTCCGGGTCCGAAGTCGACGGCGATGCCGTAGGCCCTGAGCATGTGGAAGCCGCGGCCGTGGACGCGCGGGTCGGGATCGCCGATGGCGCAGACGACGCGGGTGATGCCCGCGCGCGCGAGCGCGTCGGAACAGGGCGCGGTGCGGCCGTAGTGCGAGCAGGGTTCGAGCGTCACATAGGCGGTGGCGCCGCGCGTCGCGCCGGGGCCGGAGACGGCGAGCGCATGGGCGATGGCGGTGGTCTCGCCGTGCGGCCTGCCGCCAGCCTGGGTGACGCCGCGGCCGACCACGACGCCGTCCCTGACGATGACGCAGCCGACGGAGGGATTGGGCCAGGCGAGGCCGAGGTGCCGCCGGCCGAGGCGCAGGGCATGGTCCATGTGCGCGCGGTCGAGCGCCGTGAAGGCGTCCCCGTCCATCACGCTAGCGGCGCTCGGGGTCGCCGGCCCCCTCGCCGTCCTCGGACATCTCGCCGATGAGCTGCTGGAACTCGCGCGGATCGCGGAAATTCCGGTAGACCGAGGCGAAGCGGACATAGGCGACGTCGTCGAGCGCCTTCAGGGCCTCCATGACGATGCGACCGATGTTTTCGGCGGGAATGTCGGATTCGCCCGAGGCCTCCAGTTGCCGGACGATGCCGGAGACCAGCCGCTCGACGCGCTCGGGATCCACCGGCCGCTTGCGCAGCGCGATCTGGATGGAGCGCATGAGCTTGTCGCGGTCGAAGGGAACGCGCTTGCCGGAGCGCTTGACCACCACGAGCTCCCGCAGCTGGACCCGCTCGAAGGTCGTGAAGCGGCCGCCGCATTCGGTGCAGACGCGCCGGCGGCGGATGGCGGACCCGTCCTCGGTGGGACGGGAATCCTTCACCTGCGTGTCGGCGAAACCGCAGAAGGGGCAGCGCACGGGACGCGCGCCGCGTCAGGAATAGATGGGGAAGCGGGCGGTGAGATCCTTCACCTTCTCCCGCACGACCGCCTCGACGGCCGCGTTGCCCTCGTCGGAATTGGCCTTGGACAGGCCGTCCAGCGTTTCGGCGATGAGCTCGCCCACCCGCTTGAACTCGGCGATGCCGAAGCCGCGCGTCGTGCCGGCGGGGGTGCCGAGGCGGACGCCCGAGGTGACGAAGGGCTTCTGCGGGTCGAAAGGGATGCCGTTCTTGTTGCAGGTGATGTAGGCGCGGCCGAGGGCGGCCTCGGAGGCCTTGCCGGTGAGGTTCTTCGGCCGCAGGTCGACCAGCATCAGGTGGTTGTCGGTGCCGCCGGTGACGAGGTCGAAGCCGGCCGCCTTGAGCGTCTCGGCCAGCGCCTTGGCATTGGCGACGACGGCATGGGAATAGGCCTTGAACTCGGGCCGCAGCGCCTCGCCGAAGGCCACCGCCTTGGCGGCGATGACGTGCATCAGCGGGCCGCCCTGCATGCCGGGGAAGACGGCCGAGTTGAACTTCTTGGCGAGGTCCTCGTCGTCGGTGAGGATCATGCCGCCGCGCGGGCCGCGCAGGGTCTTGTGGGTGGTGGTGGTGGCCACGTGGGCATGCGGGAACGGCGAGGGATGGGCGCCGCCTGCGACGAGACCGGCGAAATGGGCCATGTCGACGAAGAGGATGGCACCGACCTCGTCGGCGATGGCGCGGAAGCGGGCGAAGTCCCAGAAGCGGGCATAGGCCGAGCCGCCGGCGACGATGATCTTCGGCCGCGTCTCGCGGGCGATGCGGGCGACCTCGTCCATGTCGATGAGCTGGTCGTCCTGGCGCACCGTGTAGGGGGCGACCTTGAACCACTTGCCGGAGACGTTGACAGGCGAGCCGTGGGTGAGATGCCCGCCGGCGGCGAGGTCGAGGCCCATGAAGGTGTCGCCCGGCTGCATCAGCGCCAGGAAGACCGCCTGGTTGGCCTGGCTGCCGGAGTTCGGCTGGACGTTGGCGAAGCGGCAGCCGAACAGCTTGGTGGCACGCTCGATGGCGACGGTCTCGGCGATGTCGACGAACTGGCAGCCGCCGTAGTAGCGCTTGCCCGGATAGCCCTCGGCGTACTTGTTGGTCATCACCGAGCCCTGCGCCTCCATGACGGCGCGGGAGACGATGTTCTCCGAGGCGATGAGCTCGATCTCGTGCTGCTGCCGGCCGAGCTCCTTCTGGATCGCGTCGAAGATGACCGGATCGGTGTCGGCGAGGGACGCTGAGAAGAAGCCGTCGAAGGGCTGGGAGGCGGCGGCGGAAGACGAGGACATCCGGATCACTCCGTGGCGCGGCGGGTCTCGCCGGGTCGGTCGGGAACGTGGGCTAGCCGGTAGCACAGCGTCGGTGACGAGTCCAAGGTTCAGCGCGGCCGAGACACCACACCTTGTGGCGCTTTCACGCCCCCTCCCCCGCATCCTGCGCGAGCCGGCGCTCGAGCTTACGACGGGCGAGGCGCTCCAGATCGTTGAGGGCGGTGTGGACGGGTCCCATCACCACCACCTCCGTGCCGGTCTCGGCGCAGATGGCGGCACAGCGCAGATAGGCGCCCACCGCGGTGTGCTCGAAATAGACGGTGCGCGGCTGTGATTCGGGCATGGGTCACGCGCGGAGAAGCTTGAGGGCGTGCGGCAGGTCCTTCGCCATGAGCCGGAAGAGCGCCGCCGCACCGGGATCGGGTCGGGCACGTGACTGTTCCCAATTGCGCAGGGTTGCGACGGGAATGCCGAGGAGCGTGGCGAACTGATCCTGGGTCATCCGCGCGGCGACGCGCAGGGCCTTCGGCTCGGCCGGCAGCTCGGCATCGCCCATGTCCGGCGCAACGTCGGAGTCTTCGGCGATCAGGGATGCGATGCGCTCGTCGCTGGAGGCCGCACGCAGTCGCTCCCGGTCGACCCGGGGCCTCTCCTGCCTGAGCGTGTCTAGAGACCTGCGAACGATCGCCATTTCTGCCTCTCTTTCCTGCCCGCGGGACGTGCCGAGATGATCCGGCGCGCTGTTCTCCGGTCGGTGTAGACGACCACCAGGACATCGTCGTCGACAGCGCCCAGCGCAATGACCCGATGCTCGCCGTAATCACGCCTCTCGTCGGGCCATTCCAGGGTCGGCCCGGCGAAGATCAGGGCGGCGTAGTCGAACCCGAAGCCGTCCGAGACGCGGCGGGCATCGCTCTTCGCATCGTCCCACTCGAAGTCCATGGCGAAACGGCCCGCCGATGACGCCCGAGGTCGCGATCATGACGCAGTCCAGACTGCGCATCAAGCGTAGTCACTCGACCTCGAAGCATGAAATCCATCATCTGACGCAAAAAGCCCGGCGCGAGGCCGGGCTTTGATCACGTCAGCCGGAGCGGTCCGATCAGCGCAGGGCGACCGGCTGGGCGGCGGCGCCGGAGGCCTGGGGGCCGATGCCGTCGCGCTGGTAGATGTCCTCGCGGAACTGGACGAGGCCGTCCGGATTGGCCCAGGCGGTGATGTAGACCCAGTAGACCGGCACGGGCTGCACCGGCTTGGCGTCGACCCGGTCGGTCGTGCGGAAGATCCGGTCGATCTCCGAGCGGCTCCACTGCGTGCCCTGGAGGATCCAGGCGATGAGCTCGCGCACGTTCTGCACGCGGGCGCAGCCCGACGAGTGGAAGCGCTGGTCCTCGCCGAACAAGCCCTTGGAGGGCGTGTCGTGCATGTAGACCGCGTGCTGGTTCGGGATGTTGATGCGGACATTGCCCATCGAGTTGCCCTCGAAGGGGTCCTGGCGGAAGCGGAAGTTCATCGCGTCCATGGAATTCCAGTTGATGGATTCCGGCGGCACTTCCTGGCCCTGGCCGTTGAACACGCGGATGCGGTTCTTGGCGAGGTAGTCGGG
>LNFH01000402.1 GCA_001464235.1 Rhizobiales bacterium Ga0077556
TCACGGCGATCTGGCCGATCCTGATCAACACCTCGGTCGGCATCCGCAACATCCCGCAGGATTACCGCAACGTCGCCGCCGTGCTGCGGCTGAACCAGATCGAGTTCTTCTGGAAGATCATGCTGCCCTCCGCGGCGCCCTACATCTTCACGGGCCTCAGGATCGGCGTCGGCCTCGCCTGGCTCGCCATCGTCGCCGCCGAGATGCTCACCGGCGGCATCGGCATCGGCTTCTTCATCTGGGACGCGTGGAACTCCTCCAAGCTCTCCGACATCATCGTCGCGCTCGTCTATATCGGCTCCGTCGGCTTCATCCTCGACCGGCTGATCGCAGGGCTCGCGACCATCGTCACCCGCGGCACCGCGGCCAATTGAGGACAGCGCGATGAAACCGGCTCCCTATCTGCGGATCGACGGCGTCGACAAGACCTTCACCCGCGGCAGCACGTCGAACAACGTCCTGTCGAATATCCATGTGGGCATCGACAAGGGCGAGTTCGTCTCCATCATCGGCCATTCCGGCTGCGGCAAGTCCACGCTGCTTAACATCATCGCCGGCCTGACGCCGGCGACCTCCGGCGGCGTGCTGCTCGACAACAAGGAGGTGAATGCGCCCGGCCCGGACCGCGCAGTCGTCTTCCAGAATCACTCCCTGCTGCCCTGGCTGACCGTCTACGACAACGTCCGCATGGCGGTGGACAAGGTCTTCGGCTCCACCAAGTCGCGGGCAGAGCGTCACGAGTGGACGCTGCACAAGCTCGACCTCGTGCACATGACCCCTGCCAAGGATCGTCGTCCCGCCGAAATCTCCGGCGGCATGAAGCAGCGCGTCGGCATCGCCCGGGCGCTGGCCATGGAGCCCAAGGTGCTGCTGCTCGACGAGCCCTTCGGCGCCCTCGACGCGCTCACCCGCGCCCATCTGCAGGACTCGGTGATGCAGATCCACGCCACCCTGCAGAACACCATGATCATGATCACCCACGACGTGGACGAGGCCGTCCTCCTGTCGGACCGGATCATCATGATGACCAACGGGCCCTCCGCCACCATCGGCGAGATCCTCGAGGTCTCGCTGCCGCGCCCGCGCAAGCGGCTCGATCTCGTTACCAACACCACCTACATCAAGGCCCGCGAGGCGGTGCTGAAGTTCCTCTACGAACGCCACGCCTTCGTCGAAGCGGCCTGACGGACGCGGCCATGTCCGAACCGCTCGTCGTCATCGGCAACGGCATGGCCGCCGCACGGCTCGTCGAGGAGCTCGGGCGGGTGGCGCTCGGGCGCTATTCCGTCCTCGTGGTGGGGGCCGAACCGCACCTCGCCTACAACCGCGTCCTGCTCTCCTCGGTGCTGGCCGGCGAGATGGGCCGCGAGGAGACCGAGCTGAGGCCTCTGAGCTGGTGGCAGCGCCAGGGCGTCACCCTCGTCTATGGCCGCAAGGCGATCGCCATCGACCGCGACCGGCGCGAGGTCCGGCTCGACGACGGCCGGACCCTTCCCTATGCGCGGCTCGTGCTCGCCACAGGCTCCGATCCGATCCGTCTGCCGAAGCCTGGCATGGACCTGCCCGGCGTCGTCACCTTCCGCGACCACGCCGACGTCGACGCCATGCTGGAGGCGGCCGGACCCACCCGCCGTGCCGTGGTGATCGGCGGCGGGCTCCTCGGCATCGAGGCTGCCTCTGGCCTCGCCGCAGGCGGCACGCGCGTCACCCTCGTCCACCTGATGGACCGCCTGATGGAGCGCCAGCTCGACGCCGAGGCGGCGGGGCTCCTGAAGGCGGCGCTGGAGGCGCGCGGCATCACCGTCGAACTCGGCGCCGACACCGCCGCCGTCACGGGCGAGGGCCGCGCCACGGGCCTGCGCCTCGCCGACGGCCGAATCCTCCCCGCCGATCTCGTGGTCTGCGCCGTGGGCATACGGCCGAACGCCGGCCTTGCCCGCGAGGCGGGCCTCGCCACCGGCCGCGGCATCCTCGTCGACGACCGGCTCGCCACCTCCGATCCCGCCATCCACGCCATCGGCGAATGCGCCGAGCATCGCGGCATCTGCTACGGGCTGGTGCCGGCAACCTCGCCGGCCGGCCGGCGACCTACGAAGGCACGGTTCTGGCGACCAACCTCAAGGTCTCCGGCATTCCGGTCTTCTCCGCCGGCGAGTTCGACGGCGGGCCGGGGACGGAGACCGTGGTCTGGCGCGATCCTGGCCTCGCCACCTATCGCAAGCTGGTGCTGCGCGACGGCGCCCTCGCCGGCGCACTCCTCTACGGCGAGACGGGCGACGGGCCCTGGTATCTCGACCTCATCCGCTCCGGCCGCCCGCTCGGCCCAATGCGCGGCGACCTGATCTTCGGGCGCGCCCTGGCGGAGGCTGCCTGACATGGCCCTTCACCGCGCGCTTCCCTCTCCCGTGGCCACCGCCTGCCCCTATTGCGGTGTCGGCTGCGGCGTCCTCGCCGGGGCCGGCGCGGACGGGCGCCCGACCGTTTCGGGCGATCCCGCCCATCCCGCCAACCGCGGCCGCCTCTGCGTCAAGGGCTCGGCCCTTGGCGAGACGCTGGGCCTCGAGGGCCGCCTCCTCCATCCCATGATGCGCACGCGTTCCGGCAGCATGGAGCGGGTGTCCTGGGACACCGCCCTCGACGC
>LNFH01000403.1 GCA_001464235.1 Rhizobiales bacterium Ga0077556
TGAGCACCTGGCGGATGCGGGCGGCATCGCCACCGTCACGCACGCGCACCGTCACCACCGAGCCGCCGCGGCGCAGACCCTCGGCATAGCCGTGGGCTTCGTCCTCGGACATGCCCGAGCCGACGAGCGCGCCGACGAGGCCGCCCGCGGCGCCACCGGCACCGGCACCCACCAGCGTGGCGGCGAGCCAGCCGGCCGCGACCACCGGGCCGAGGCCCGGGATGGCGAGAAGGCCCATCCCGGCCATCAGACCGGCGGCACCGCCGGCAACCGCCCCCATGGTGGCGCCCGTGCCGGCACCGGTGCCCGCCTCGGAATCGGCGTCATGCCGGTAGTCACCGTACTTGGAGCGCTCCATCGAGGTGTCGTTGGACATGATGGAGACGTCGCGATCGGCCACGCCTTCGCGACGGACGCGATCGACGGCCTGGGACGCTGCGGCGTAGGTATCGAAGATCGCCGTGACTGACTGTTCCATGTGCTTGATCTTTCCTGTTATCGGGCCTGGATGTTGCCGCGGTAGTCGATGCCGATCTCGACGGAGCGGCCCTGGTACTGGCCGCGACCGCGCCAGACGCCGTTGTCGTCCTTGGCGAGACCGGTGACGCCGGTGATGCCCGCCTCGCGGAAGCGCTCGGTGGCCTGGCCCTCGGTGAAGCTGTTGGCGCCGTTCTCCAGCGGAGCGGCGTTGACGGCGCGGGCCGTCGTGGTGGCAGCGGGGGCCGAGGGCGTGCCGGCACCCGGAGCCGGCGTGGCCGGCGTGGTGGCCGGAGCGGCCGGCCTGGTGGCGGGAGCGGTCGGGGCGGTGCCGGGGGCGGTGGTCTGCGCCAGGGCAGTTGCGCTGACCAGCGCCAGCGCGGCGGCAGCCGTAAGGAACGTCTTCATGGGATAGAGCCTCCGTTGACAGTGAGGGGACAACGGAAAGGGGACTGCACGGTTCCTAACCACACGCCGCCTGTTTTTCAGGCACGGCAATGGAACCGGTCCGACAAACTTGTTTGACAATCATAAGTGTCACTATATTCTGACACTCCGTGCCGTCATGCACACGGAGGACGCGCCATGCACCCCACTCCGGTTCTCGACAGCCTCGCCTCGCCCCGCGACATCAAACGCCTCGACGCTCACGCGCTGCGGCAGCTCGCCGGCGACGTGCGGACGGCAACCATCGACGCGGTCTCGCAAACAGGGGGGCACCTCGGCGCCGGCCTCGGGGTGGTGGAACTGACCGTGGCGCTGCATCACGTCTTCGACACGCCGCGCGACAAGATCATCTGGGACGTCGGCCACCAGTGCTATCCCCACAAGATCCTCACCGGCCGGCGCGACCGCATCCACACGCTCCGGCAGAAGGATGGGCTGTCCGGATTCACCCGTCGGGCCGAGAGCGAATACGATCCGTTCGGCGCGGCCCATGCCTCCACCTCCATCTCCGCGGGCCTCGGCTTCGCGGTGGCGCGCGACCTCACCGGCGACGATTTCGCCGTGGTCTGCATCATCGGCGACGGGGCCCTCTCGGGCGGCATGGCCTATGAGGCGCTGAACAATGCCGGGGCCCTCGGCTCGCGCCTCGTGGTCATCCTCAACGACAACGAGATGTCGATCTCGCCCTCGGTCGGGGCGCTGTCGAGCTTCCTCGGGCGGCTCGCCCCTGCCCTGCCCGCCGGAACGGCTGAGCGGGTCCTGACGCCCGCGGCGGAGCGCGCACGCAGCCCGCTGGCCGACGGCGGGCTCTTCGCCGATCTCGGCTTCCGCTATGTCGGGCCCATCGACGGCCACGACCTCGACCGGCTGGTGCCGTTGCTCAGCGAGATCCGCGACGGCCCCGCCGGACCCGTGCTCTTGCACGCCGTCACCGAAAAGGGCCGGGGCTACCAGCCCGCCGAATGCGCCGCCGACCGCTACCACGGCGTCGTGAAGTTCGACGTCGGCTCCGGCGTGCAGGTGAAGGTCAAGTCCAACGTCCCGAGCTACACCAAGGTCTTCGCCGACAGCCTCGTCGCCGAGGCGGAGCGCGATCCCCGCATCGTGGCGATCACCGCGGCCATGCCGACCGGGACCGGGCTCGACCTCTTCGCCAAGACCTTTCCCGAGCGCTGCTTCGACGTCGGCATCGCCGAGCAGCACGCGGTCACCTTCGCCGCCGGGCTGAGCTGCGAGGGGCTGAAACCCTTCGTCGCCATCTACTCGACCTTCCTGCAGCGCGGCTACGACCAGATCATCCACGACGTGGCGCTGCAGGGCCTGCCCGTGCGCTTCGCCATCGACAGGGCCGGGCTGGTCGGCGCCGACGGGCCGACGCATGTGGGCGCCTTCGACGTGGCGGCGCTGACCTGCGTGCCCAACATGGTGGTGATGGCGGCGGCCGACGAGGCCGAGCTCGTCCACATGGTGGCGACGGCGGCGGCCCACGACGCCGGACCGATCGCCTTCCGCTATCCGCGCGGGGACGGCGCCGGGGTCGAGATGCCTGCGCGGGGCGTTCCGCTGCCGATCGGCCGCGGCCGCGTCCTGCGCGATGGCACCGACGTCGCGATCCTCTCCTTCGGCACCCGCCTCGCCGACGGGCTGGCGGCGGCCGAGGCCCTCGCGGCCGGCGGCATCTCCGTCACCGTCGCGGACGCCCGCTTCGCCAAGCCGCTGGACACTGCGCTCATCGCCCGTCTGGCATGCACCCACGACATGCTTCTCACCATCGAGGACGGCGCGGCCGGCGGGTTCGGCGCCCATGTGCTGCAATGGATGGCGGGCGAAGGCCTGCTGGATAAGGGCCTCACGGTGCGCAGCCTGACGCTTCCCGACAGGTTCCAGGCCCAGGATTCCCCCGCCGGCATGTATCGCGAGGCCGGTCTCGATGCCCGTGGCATCGCCGATTTCATCACCCGCACCCTCGCCCCGGCGCGATCCGCCGAGGCCTCGCCGCGCCGGAGCGCCGGCGTCGGGGTGGCAGCACTTTGACGGGGCGCGCCCCGTCTGCCCTCGCGGCAACCCGGCGGGTGCGATCCGCCGGGCGCGATCGTTCGTAGACCCCTCGTTTCATCACCAACAGGCGGGCCGCGAAGCATCGCCGTCACGGAGGAGCATTCCCATGGCATTCATTCGTCGCACGATCATCGCCACAGCCTCGGCCCTCGCCCTCTCCGCCACGGCGGTCCTGGCGCAGACCACCCCGCCTGCGGCACCCGCGGCTCCCGCCGCCGCGGCTCCCGCGGAGGGCGGTGACGCCGCTGCCGGCGAGCGGATCTTCGCCCAGTGCCGCGCCTGCCATCAGGTGGGGCCGACCGCCCGCGTGGGCGTCGGCCCGCCGCTCAACGGCCTCTTCGGCCGCAAGGCGGGCTCCTTCCCCAACTTCAACTATTCGCCGGCCTATCGCAGCCTCGACAAGACCTGGGACGAGGCGAATTTCCGCGTCTACATCCGCAATCCGCGGGAGGTGACGCCGGGCACGCGCATGGTGTTCAACGGCCTGCGCGACGAGACGCAGATCACCAACCTCATCGCCTATCTCAAGCAGTTCAACGCCGAGGGGCAGCGGACGCCGTAAGCGCCTCCCTCCCGACCCGTCAGGAAAAAGGGGGCCTCGCGGCCCCCTTCTTTATGTCTGCCGCCCCGCGCCCCGTTCAGGGCACGGCCTTCCAGACCGCCTTCAGCGAGCGGACGAGGTGGTCGATGTCGGCATCCGTATGAAGCGGCGAGGGCGTGATGCGCAGCCGCTCGGTGCCGCGGGGCACGGTCGGATAGTTGATCGGCTGGACGTAGATACCGAACTCGTCGAGCAGCATGTCGCTCATCGCCTTGCAGCGGACGGGCTCGCCGACCATCACCGGCACGATGTGGCTGGGATTGTCGAGGATCGGGATGCCCGCGGCGCGCAGGCGCCGGCGCACCGCCGCCACCCGGTCCTGGTGGGCGGCACGTTCGACGTTGCTGTCCTTCAGGTGGGCGATGGCCGCCGTGGCGCCGGCCGCCGCCGCCGGGGGCAGCGAGGTGGTGAAGATGAAGCCGGAGGCGAAGCTGCGGACGAAGTCGCAGAGCGCATCGGAGGCGGCGATGTAACCGCCGACGACGCCGAAGGCCTTGCCGAGCGTCCCCTCGATGACGGTGAGGCGGTGGCTCAGCCCCTCGCGCTCGGAAATGCCGCCGCCGCGCGGGCCGTAGAGACCGACGGCATGGACCTCGTCGAGATAGGTCATGGCGCCGAAGGCGTCGGCGACGTCGCAGATCTCGGCGATCGGGGCGATGTCGCCGTCCATCGAATAGACGGACTCGAAGGCCACCAGCTTCGGCACGGAGGGGTCGAGCTCGGACAGGCAGCGCTCGAGGTCGCGCGGGTCGTTGTGGCGAAAGACCTTCTTCGGCGCCCGGGAGTGGCGGACGCCCTCGATCATCGAGGCGTGATTGCCGGCATCCGACAGGACGACGCAGTCGGGGATCTGCGAGGCGAGAGTGGAGAGCGTCGCCCAGTTGGAGACGTAGCCGGAGGTGAAGAGCAGCGCCGATTCCTTGCCGTGCAGGTCGGCGAGCTCGCGCTCCAGAAGCACGTGGTAGTGATTGGTGCCGGAGATGTTGCGGGTGCCGCCGGCGCCGGCGCCGCAACGGTCGAGCGCCTCGTGCATGGCCTGGAGAACCGCGGGGTTCTGGCCCATGCCGAGATAGTCGTTGGAGCACCAGACCGTCACCTCGCGCTGGCGCCGGGCGCCGCGGTGGGTGGCGTGGGGGAAGTTGCCGACGTGGCGCTCCAGATCGGCGAAGACGCGGTAGCGGCCCTCGAGGCGCAGCCGGTCGAGCTCGCCGACGAAGAAGGACTCGTGGTCGATGGGCCGGGTGTTGCGGCGGGCGAAGGCGCCGGCATAGGGGCAGCGGGAGACGGAGCCCTCGGGAGGCGCAGAACCGTGCGGGGATTCGACGGAGAGGGAGTCCGTGCGGGTCGCATAGCCCAGGTCGTCGGTCATGATGTCCTCCCTTTCCGTGGTTCCACGGTTCATGCCGCACATGCGGCCAATGCCTTGCCGAGTTGCGCGGCGTCGAAGTCGCGGCCGACGGCCGTGACGAATGCGGGCTGGAAGCGGCGCGGCGGGACCGGCTGCACCTCGGTGCGGCCGTTCTCGACGAGGAACCGGATCCAGCCCTGTTCGGAGCGGCTGGTGCCGCTGATGCTGATCACCTGGCCGAAGCGGCCGGTGGCGACCTGGTCGAGGACGCCGCGGAGGGCGCCGGGGTCGACGGCGCCGAGCATCGGCGCCTCCCAGGAGCGCAGGCGCGTCCCGCCCTGCGGCGCGGGGTCGACGAGCCGGCGGTGCGAGGCGAGGCCCCAGTCCCACAGCCATGTCGACGGGATGGGCAGGAACATCAGCCAGTGCTCGAGGATGGCGAGGGCGAGCATGCCGGCCGGCAAGAGCAGCGCCAGCGACTGGAAGGGCGGCGTGGCGGGGTCGAGCGCCCGCACCACCATCAGCGCCAGGACGGCGGAGGAGGCGCCGACCGAGACCGGCAGCAGCGCATTCATCGGGCGACGGCGGAAATAGGTCGCGAGATAGCGCAGATGCGCCGGCAGGAAGGCGTCGGGAATATTGGGGGCGCCGAGATAGATGTTCAGCTTGGCGCTGAGGCGCATCACCCAGAGGACCGCGAAGGTCCAGAGCGCCACCGGGTTCTCCGCCTGAATTGTGAGCAGGGCCACCACGCCCCCGGACAGGGCGATGGCGATCTCGTGGTCGATGATCGCCGAGGTGGCGAGGCGGAAGCGCAGCCAGCCCTCCGCGCCCGGCGGACAGGGCTCGCGGCGCGGCCCGACGATGGTGCCGGAGAGGAAGGCGAGCTCGTTCCATCCCCAGACCACGAGGGCGGCGACGAAGGCGGCATAGGCGGCGGTGGTGGTGGTCTCCCCCGCCGTCCATGCGATGACGCCGAAGGCGGCGAGGAGGAGGAGGGTCGCCACGCCGAAACTCCAGCGATGGAGCCGGCGTGGCAGGCCGTCGACATAGAGGATCGCGCCCGTGCTGAACCACCAGAGCAGGACGGTGATCAGAAGGGGGAGCGCGATCTCGACCATGGCAGGTCTCCCGTCACCAGGCCGGAGCCAGCCGGACCTGGGCCGGCAGGTCGTTGGGGACGACGGGCAGGGTGTAGAGGCGCAGGAAGGTGGCCGCGCCGCGCAGGCCCAGCCAGGCCCTCTGCAGCCGGCCGACGACCCCGCCGCGCTCCTTGGCCGCTTCCGTCGCCTGGACGATGGCAAGCAGCTTGTCGAGCCCCGGCTTGAAGGCCGGATGGTCGATGTCGAGCGTGAAGGGGAAGACCTGCTTGGAGATCTCCGAGGTGATGCGGAAGACCCGGTAGTCGTAGTCCGAGGGCGAGATGCCGAGCTGGCGGTGGAAGGCCGGCCGCATGTGGTCGCGCACATACATGGTCGCGTAGACTGCGAGCAGGAAGAAGCGGATCCACAGGCGGTTGCCGCCGGTGAGCAGCTTGGGGTTGGCCCGCATGATCAGGGCGAAGGCCTCGCCGTGGCGGAACTCGTCGTTGCACCAGTTCTCGAACCACTTGAAGATCGGGTGGAACCGGCGCTCCGGGTCCCGCTCGAACAGGCGGTGGATGGTGATGTAGCGGGCGTAGCCGATCTTCTCGGACAGGTAGGTCGCGTAGAAGATGAACTTCGGCTTGAAGTAGGTGTACTTCTTCTCCCGCGTCAGGAAGCCGAGATCGACGCCGACGCCGAAATCCTTGAGCGACTCGTTGATGAAGCCGGCATGGCGCGATTCATCGCGGGCCATGAAGGTGAAGAGCTCGCGGATGTCCTTGTTCTGGATGCGCTTCTTGATCTCGGAATAGAGCACGCAGCCGGAGAATTCGGCCGTCAGCGAGCTCACCATGAAGTCGAGGAACTCGCCGCGCAGGTCCTCGGGCAGGGAGTTCAGGTCGAAGTCGAAGCCCCCTTCCCGCTTGAAGTGGCCGCGGTTGGGGTCGCGGCGCATCTCGCCGAGCAGCTCGTCCCATTCCGCCCGGACCGACGAGATGTCGAGCCTGTCCATGGCGGCGTGGTCGGTGGTGTAGAAGCGCGGGCTGAGCAGCGCGTCTTCCTTGGCGATGTCGGTAGAGAAATTGGCTCTCGTGCCGCCTTCGGGTGTCATTGCTCGCCTCCCGCCGGCGCGAAGCCGACCTCGTAGAGTTCCGTCAGTTCGAGATAGGCGGCGATCTTCGTGGCGAGGCGCGTCAGCCCCCCGGCGCGGATCACCGTCGCGGTGCTCTCGAAGACGCGCCGCTCGCCGAAGGCGATGTGGGAGGGCGCGTTGTGGACGAGAACGCGGTCGCCGGGAAGAATTTCCACGGTGCCGATGTCGACATAGGCGTGCAGGCTCTCAGGCGTATTCTCCAGGTCGATCGTGCAGGGCACGTCGAACCGTCTTTCCCCGTTTTTCCCGTCTTGTGTCATCGTGAACCATCCTTGTTTGGGAGGAGTCGGGAGAACGCCTCCAGGTTCGTTTGGCCGAAAGACCCGAGCGCGATTTCGCGCCCGGTCGCGAGGTCGACGAGGATGACCATGCCGTTCTGCCGCCGTTCGATCCGGAACGGCAGATCCGGGCCCAGTCCCCGCATCTTCCTGTCGCGGGCGAGCCCGCGCATGACCCCACGCATGAATCCGCCCTCCCCGAGCGGAACCACCAGGACGACCTTGCGATCGGCGGCGTCGAGCACCGTGATCGAGCCCTCCCGGGTGTCTTGGAAAAGAAGTTCCCGCGCCTCGACGGCGGGTGAGGCCGGCACCGAGAGGGTGCCGAGGCCGGCATAGCGGCCAAGGCCCGCCGCCAGGATCGCCAGGGCCACCACCAGGCCCGCCGCCATGACGGGCCAGGTGCGGAACCGGATGTCGACGTGGGTGGCGGCGGTCATGGCGGTCTCCTCAGGTCGCAGGCGTCGGCAGCGCGCCGCCGGCGTTGGATTCGGGTGCCGTCGCGATCAGGCCCTGCGGCTGGACCGGGGCGCCCGAGAGGGCGGCGGCCAGCAGCCCCGCGACGGCTTCGGCGCCGCGGATGCAGCGGAGCATCGGCTCGGGCCGGGTGAAGCGTCCGGGCCGCCAGTTCGGCCAGAGCACGAGGGCGGCGATGCGGTTGCCCTTCGCGAGGCGCAGCGGGATGTCGCCCGACCCGTCGGCACGCAGCTTCAGGGCGGCCGCATCGATCTTGCTGAAAGGCAGATTGACCGTGACCGGCAGGGCGACGCCCGAGCGGATGACGACCCGCCGGGAGGTGATCGTGTAGATGGTGCTGCGCGCATAGGCATGGGCGAGCAGGGTCAGCACGCCCATGCAGGCGACACCGAGGAGGGCGATCCAGAGCATGTGGCGCGAGGCCGCCGCGACGGTCAGCCCCTCGCCGTGGGCCGCGATCCCCCGCCATGCGACGAGGAGGGCGAAATAGACAGCGACCTTGCGGACGTGGAAGGCGCGGACGGCGAGGGCCCAGCCGTCGGGCTGGCCCTGCCAGAGGATCCGCTCGCCCTGGGGCGGGACGGCCGGAAGGCCGGGGATGGGCTCGAAGTCGAAATCCTCGCTCATATCAGCGGCTCCGCGCGGCTGGGCGAGGCGTAGAGCTTGCCGCCGCCGAAATAGCCCATGATCCGGTCCTCCTCGAGGAGGGTGATGCGGTTCGGGTCGCGGAGAGCCGGCACGCCGGGGAAGTGCTCGCCGAAGATGGCGGAGACCTCGACACGGCCGCGGCGGCCGTTCACCCGCGCGAAGCCCATGGGGATCATGACGCGGCGCGGCGTGCCGGCGCCGGGGATCTCGGCCTCGAGGTAGCGCAGGACATATTCGGCCCGGTCGATCCAGGCGTCGACGACGGTGCCGACCACCGCGCCGTCACCGGCGACGACCTTCATGCCGCGCGGGTCGGGGTCGCCCTCGGCGATGTGGAAGGTCCCGGCCTCGCGCAGGGGCAGGATGCGCGGCCCGCCGGAATGGATGCGGTCGGGAACGTCGGCGCGCTCGGCATAGGCGGCCGGGCCCACACCGTCGGCGAGCGGATTGCCGGTCGGCACGAGCGGGGCGCCGGGGAACTTCGCCATGGGCCTTGCCGCGACGGGCCGGAGGTCCGGGCGCCCACCGGCGACCACGACCGGCTCGCCGCCGGCGACGCGGTAGGTCTTGGGGGACGGCGGCGCGGGCCAGCCGATGACGGAGGCGCGACGCGTTCTGTCGCCCGCCGCCTCGAGCATGGGATAGCCTTCGCGCTTGCTCTCGCGGTGCAGGTAGAACACCAGCCCCGCGAAGAAGATGACGAAGGCCCACAGGCAGAGCAGCGCTTCCAATCCGGTGATCATCGTCGCCTCCATGGGCCGTGGGAGTGGTGTGGCCTAGCGCGGGAACTGCGGCAGGCCGAAGGATGCGAGGCCGGTTCCCTCGGCCTCCAGGGGATGGGTTTCGCGCCCGACGAGGGGGCCGAGGGCGATGAGCGTGACGAAGAGCAGCAGGAGCTCGACGTGGTAGACGGCGCCGTAGCCGACCGAGGGGCCGGTGAGGGCCGGCCCGAGCGCGCCGCTGGCGGCGAGCGCCGCCGTGACGTCGCGCAGGATGCCGCCGAAGGCGATGGCGAGGCCCGCGGCGCTCGCCTGCACCGCGCCCCAGGCGCCCAGCGCCAGGCCGTTGTTGCCGCGGCGGTCGAGGCTCATGGCGACCGTCAGCGTGCCGACGCCGAACAGGCCGCCGCCGAAGCCGATGAGGGTCGCCCCGATGCGGAAGAGGCCGTTGGAGCCGAGGGGGGCGGCCATGATGACGGCGGTGAAGGCACAGATGCCGCAGATGGCGCCGAGCGCCGACAGCCGCGCCGGGTCGAAGCCGCGCGCCAGCAGCCGCGCGGAGACGGCGAAGGCGGCGATGGCGCCGACGGCGACGAGCACGGTGAGCATCGTCGTCGCGCCGACGCCGAGGCCCATGACCTCGCCGCCATAGGGCTCGAGGATGATGTCCTGCATGTTGAACGCCGCGGTGCCGAGCGCCACCGCGACGAGATAGCGGCGCGCCCGCGGCTCGGCCATGAGGCGCGCCCAGGCCTCCGAGAAGCGCGGCGCCTCGGAGCGGGCGCGGTTGCGCGAGGGGTCGCGCGGTTCCTGCTTCCAGAGGGCGACGACGTTGAGCACGATGGTCACGACCGCCGCGCCCTGGATGACCTGGATCAGGCGCAGGGAGCTGAAGTCGGAGAGCAGGAAGCCGAAGGCCGCGCCGCTGATCAGCATGCCGACGAGCAGCATGAGGTACATCAGCGCGACGACGCGGGGGCGGGCCTCTTCGCGCGTCAGGTCTGTGGCGAGGGCGAGGCCGGCGGTCTGCGTCGTCTGCAGCCCCGCACCGACCAGGAGGAAGGCGAGCGCGGCTCCGAGCTGGCCCACCCAGACCGGCCCCTCCCCGTCACCGGAGAGGACGAGCAGCGCGAAGGGCATGATGGCGAGGCCGCCGAACTGCAGGAGCGAGCCCATCCAGATGTAGGGCACGCGCCGCCAGCCGAGGGCCGACACGTGATTGTCGGAGCGGAAGCCGACCACGGCGCGGAAGGGCGCGAAGAGCAGCGGCAGGGCCACCATGACCGCCACCAGCGAGGCGGGCACTGCCAGCTCGACGATCATCACCCGGTTGAGCGTGCCGACCAGCAGCGCGGTGGCCATGCCGACCGAGATCTGGAACAGCGAGAGGCGGACGAGGCGGGCGAGCGGAACCTCGACGCTGGCGGCGTCGGCAAAGGGCAGGAAGCGCGTGCCGATCTGCCGCCAGAGGTTCAACACGGGTCCGCCGGCGCGCATCATGGGTGCACGAGCTCCATCGCCTGGCTGATGTAGAA
>LNFH01000404.1 GCA_001464235.1 Rhizobiales bacterium Ga0077556
GACGCCCGCGCCTTCACGCCCCGCGACGACCAGGCCCTCGCCTTCGTCACCCAGACCACCCTGTCGGTGGACGACACCCGCGAAATCGTCGACTGCCTGCGCCAGCGCTTCCCGGCCATCGTCGGCCCGCACAAGGAAGACATCTGCTATGCGACGACCAACCGCCAGGAGGCGGTGAAGCGCGTCGCCCCGCTGGTCGAGGCGATGATCGTCGTCGGCGCGCCGAACTCGTCCAATTCCCAGCGCCTGCGCGAGGTGGCCGAGCGCGAGGGCTGCGCGGTCTCCGACCTCGTCCAGCGCGCCGCCGACATCGACTGGAACCGCTTCGGCGCCATTGCCTCCCTCGGCATCACCGCCGGCGCCTCGGCTCCGGAAGTGCTGGTGGAGGAGATCATCGAGGCCTTCGCCGAGCGCTACACCGTGTCGGTCGAGACCGTCTCCACCGCCGACGAGAGCGTCTTCTTCCCCCTGCCCCGCCAGCTGCGCCCCGACGCGGCGGCCTGATCGATGGGACGCGCTGCCAACTCATGGCAGCGGCGCGATCCGGGAGCAGCCTGGCCTTCCGCGAGTTCGAGGCCCTTCTGGCCGCCTGCGGTTTCAGCCTCCGCGCCACGAGCGGTAGTCACCGGCTCTGGAAACACGAGGGGAGCGGCGTCAAGCTGTCGGTTCAGTCCGATGGCAAGGACGCGAAGCGGTATCAAATCCGCCAGTTTCTGGCTATTGTCGACACCCACGGCATCGAACTGGACGAGCGATGAACGCGCCGCGCTACCACATCAACCTGTCCTGGTCGGAGCCCGACCAGTGCTGGGTTGCGGACGTGCCCGACCTGCCGTTCTGCCTGGCCCATGGCGCGACCCCCGAGGAAGCCGCCCGCGCCATCCAGATCGCCGTCGTCCAATGGCTGAAGATCGCTGCGGAAGACGGTGACGTGATCCCGCAGCCGCGCTACAAGCCGGCCTCTTCCAGCAGAGCCGCCTGAAAGCCTTCCCCATGGCCGTCTATACCGATGTCACCGCCGAGGAGCTCTCGGCCCATCTCGCGCGCTACGACATCGGGGAGCTCCTGTCCTTCAAGGGCATCGCCGAGGGTGTCGAGAACACCAACTTCCTGCTCCACACCACCGCCGGCAGCTTCATCCTCACGCTCTACGAAAAGCGGGTCGATCCGGCCGACCTGCCCTTCTTCATCGGCCTGATGGAGCACCTCGCGGCCCGCGGCCTCACCTGCCCGCAGCCGGTGCGGATGAAGGACGGCGCCACCCTCGGCGAACTCGCCGGGCGGCCTGCCGCCATCGTCACCTTTCTCGAGGGCATGTGGATCCGCCGCCCGCAGGTCCACCATTGCGCCGCGGTCGGCCGCGCCCTCGCCCAGCTCCACCTCGCCGGACAGGGCTTCGCGCTCACCCGCGTCAACGCCCTCTCCGTGCCGGGCTGGCGGCCGCTCTACGAGAAGGCGCGCGAGCGCGCCGACACGGTCGCGCCGGGCCTTGCCGCCACCATCGCCGCCGAACTCGACCATTGCGAGCGGTCCTGGCCGAAGACCCTGCCGGCCGGCGTCATCCACGCCGACCTCTTCAACGACAACGTCTTCTTCCTGAACAACGAGCTGTCGGGCCTCATCGACTTCTACTTCGCCTGCAACGACCTCCTCGCCTACGACCTCGCCATCTGCCTCAACGCCTGGTGCTTCTCGGCCGATTTCGAGTTCGACTTCGCCAAGGGCTCGGCGATGATCGCGGCCTATCAGGCGGTGCGCCCGCTCAGCGGCGAGGAGACGGCGGCGCTGCCGCTGCTCGCCCGCGGTTCGGCCCTGCGCTTCCTGCTCACCCGTCTGGTCGACTGGCTGAACGTTCCGCCGGGCGCCGTGGTCACGCCGAAGGACCCGATCGAATATCTGAAGAAGCTGCGCTTCCATCAGAAGGTCGCCTCCCCCACCGAATATGGCCTCGCATGAACAGCCTGGTGAAGCCGGCCCCGCGCCGCATCGAGATCTTCACCGACGGCGCCTGTTCGGGAAATCCCGGCCCCGGCGGCTGGGGCGCCATCCTGCGCTACGGCGAGACGGTGAAGGAGCTGAACGGCGGCGAGGCGGTGACGACCAACAACCGCATGGAGCTGATGGCCGCCATCAGCGCGCTGGAGGCGCTGAAGCGCCCGTCCCAGGTCGATCTCCACACCGACAGCCAGTACGTGAAGAACGGCATCATGACCTGGATCCACGGCTGGAAGCGCAACGGCTGGAAGACCGCCGACAAGAAGCCGGTGAAGAACGCCGAACTCTGGCAGCGGCTCGACGACGTCGCCGACCTGCACCAGATCACCTGGCACTGGGTGAAGGGGCATGCCGGCCACCCCGAGAACGAGCGGGCCGACGAGCTCGCCCGCGAGGGCATGGCGCCCTTCAAGCGGGGCGGGCGTTGATCACGGCAGCGTGAGAATCGGCAGACCTCTTGCAACAGCCTGTTTCGACCGGGGGACACGTCCCGGATTGACACAGGAGACGACCATGAGCCGGCCGCCTTTCTCCGCCGCGAGCCTCGCCGATCTCGACCTCGACGCCGCCCCGATCCGCCCCGAATGGGTCCTGGAGGGACGGCCCGTCGCCCGCTGCCGCCACTGGTCGGATTCCACCGACGGCACCACCTCCGCCATGGTCTGGGACTGCACGGCCGGCAAATTCCGCTGGTATTTCGGCGGCGACGAGATCGTCCACATCATCGAGGGTGAGGTCGTCGTCTCCGGCGACGGCGCGCCCGAACGCGTCCTGAAGCCGGGCGATGCCGCCCTGTTCCGCGCCGGAACCTGGGCGACCTGGCATGTGCCCCATTATGTGCGCAAGCACGCCATCTGCCGCGACAGCCTGCCGGCCGTCGTGACCCTGCCGCTCCGCACGTTCCGCAGGGCCGGCCGGCTCGTGGAGCGCCTGCGCCAGCGTCTGCCTGCCCGCGTGCCGTCCTATGCCATGCGTGCCGGCGTCCCGCTGGTCGGCATCGGTCTCCTCGGCGCGATCGGGGCCCTCGGCTTCTGAAATGACGACGCCCGAGTATCCCCTCCCCCCGCTCGCGGAGGGGAGGGTGGCCCGAGCGAAGCGGAGGGCCGGGTGGGGGGTGTCAGAGGTGAGTGGCCAGTCCCCCCACCCCTGACCCCTCCCCGCCGAAAGGGCCGGAGAAGCGTCGGCCCGCCCGTCGCTGGCTCAGAGCTGCTTCAGCAGGGCCTCGGCGCCCGAGACATCGGCCTTGCCCGGACCGTCCTCGATGTTCAGCGACGTGACGACGCCGTCCTTGACGATCATCGAATAGCGCTTGGTGCGCATGCCCATGCCGAAGCCCGACATGTCGTTCTCCAGGCCCACGGCCTTGGCGAAGTCGGCGCTGCCGTCGGCGAGGATGCCGACCTTGTCCACCGCGCCCGTCGCCTTCTGCCAGGCGTCCAGCACGAAGACGTCGTTGGTCGAGGTCACGTAGATGGCGTCGACGCCCTTGGCCTTGATGGCGTCGAAGGACGCGACGAAGCCCGGCAGGTGGTTCTTGTGGCAGGTTGGCGTGAAGGCGCCGGGCACCGCGAACAGAACGATGGTCTTGCCGGCGAAGACCTCGGCGGTGGTGCGCGCGGCGGGGCCGTCCGCGGTCATCGTGCGGAAGGTCGCTTCCGGCAGCTTGTCGCCGACCTGGATCGTCATGGGGAACTCCTGAAGATGGTGCGTGGAACCCGCGGCCCGATGCCGCGCGGAAAAGCCCCCCACACTTAGTGCCTCGCCCGCCGGGCGTCGAGGGCGGGCGGTGTCATCTCACCGCGGCGTCAGCCGCGCCTCCAGCGCGCGCGTCCCCGAGACGAGGGTGAAGGTCAGTTCCTGGCCCAGCGGCTCGGTGCCCCGCGGCACGCCGTCCATGACGAGCCGGAAGCGCCGCTCGGCCCCCGCCGTGTCCACCGCCTCGGGGAGCGGCAGCACCCAGCGGCTGTCGGGGCCCTCGACGAAGAGGTCGGCCGGGCTCAGGGCGTCCACGCCGGCGCGCAGCACGAGCACCGGGTGCTCGCCGCCGCGCTCGACGCTCTCGACCGCCAGCGACAGCCCCTCGGCCTGCGGCCGCGGCACCCGCGCCTCGAAGCCGGCGAGCGCCGCCGCCATCGCCGGATCTGCGGGACCGGGAACGAGCGTCAGGTTCGCCGCGGCCTTGGCGGGAATGCAGATCTGGTCGCAGACGGCATAGTCGAGCTTGAGGACGAGCCGCACGGGACGCGACGGCGTCTTCGGCGTGACCGTCAGGGGGAAGATCACCGAGGTCTTGTAGCCGATGGAGAAACCGTTGCCGTCGGGAAAGCGCATCGGCGCCGGCCAGGCGATCGCGACGTCGGCGACGTTGTCAGAGCCCGCCCAGTCGAAGGCGGGGGGTACGCCCGAATCGCCCGGCGTGCGCCAGTAGGTCTTCGTGCCCGGATCGAGCGTGATCTCGACGCCGGCGCGGTGCACCTTGCCGTCGAACCCGCCGCGCACCAGACGCACGGCCGATTTCGAATCACGTGACCAGGCTGATGCCGACGGCGATGCGGCGACGGGCGTCGCCGCGGCCGCCAGGGCCAGTGCGGAGACGAGGGCGCGGCGGTCCAGCATCCGTTTCCTCTACCCCTCGGAACCCGTTTTGGCCACTGACGTTCCGTTGAAGATGCATATCCCGCAGGGCTCAGGACGCCCCGGAGGGTGGCATTCGGGACCATTCCGGGTTAGCGTGGGGCATGGCAGCAAATCCTCGACGTGGAGGGCGCAACAGCGTCCGCGGCTATCTTGACGGTCAGATGCTCATCGCCATGCCGACCATGCGCGACGAGCGGTTTTCGCGGACCGTCATCTATCTGTGCGCCCATTCCTCCGACGGCGCCATGGGCATCGTCGTCAACCAGAGCGCGACCAACCTCGCCTTCTCCGACCTGCTCGTCCAGCTCGACATCATCCCCGAGGCGCAGAAGATCATGCTGCCCGAGCGGGTCGACGCCATCCGCGTGCTGCGCGGTGGCCCGGTGGAGACGGGCCGCGGCTTCGTGCTGCATTCCTCCGACTTCTACATCGAGAACTCGACCCTCCCCATCGACGAGGGAATCTGCCTGACCGCCACCCTCGACATCCTCAAGGCGCTGGCGACCGGCGACGGCCCGGCCAACGCGATTCTGGCGCTCGGCTATGCCGGCTGGGGCGCAGGGCAACTGGAGAACGAGATCCAGTCCAACGGCTGGCTCCACTGTCCGGCCGATCCCGATCTCATCTTCGGCCCCGACGTCGAGACGAAATACGAGCGCGCCATGCGCAAGATCGGCATCGACCCTGCCATGCTGTCGAGCGAATCCGGCCACGCCTGAGCGCCGGCCGAAGCTTCCGCCCCGCCATCCCGGGCCCGCCCTCTCGCGCCCGGCCCGCGAACCGGTCTAGGATCGGCGGCAGGGAGACAGACAGACACATGCGACGCCAGCGCCGGACCAAGATTCTCGCCACCCTCGGGCCGTCGTCGACGACCCGCGACCAGATCGCCGCGCTGTTCGCTGCGGGAGCCGACGTCTTCCGCATCAACATGAGCCATACGCCGCACGACAAGCTGCGCGAGTTCGTCGAGACGATCCGCTCCATCGAGCACGAGGAGCAGCGGCCCATCGGCATCCTCGCCGACCTCCAGGGCCCGAAGCTGCGCGTCGGCACCTTCAAGGACGGCCCGGTGACGCTCGCGAACGGCGCCGCCTTCGTGCTGGATTCCGACAAGAAGCCGGGCGACGTCTCCCGCGTCCACCTGCCCCATCCCGAGATCCTCGCGGCGCTGGAGCCCGGCCATCGCCTCATCCTCGACGACGGTAAGGTCACGCTCCAGGCGGTGAAGTGCACGCCGACCCGCGCCGAATGCCGCGTCGTCGTCGGCGGCAAGCTCTCCGACCGCAAGGGCGTCAGCCTGCCCGACACCGACCTGCCGGTTTCCGCCCTCACCGACAAGGACCGCTCCGACCTCGACGCTGCGCTGAACGCCGGCGTCGACTGGATCGCCGTCTCCTTCGTGCAGCGTCCCGAGGATGTCGCCGAGGTGAAGAAGGTGGCGCGCGGCCGCGCCGCGGTCATGGCGAAGATCGAGAAGCCCCAGGCCGTCGCCCGCCTCGCCGAGATCATGGACATCGCCGACGCGCTGATGGTCGCCCGCGGCGATCTCGGCGTCGAGATGCCCATGGCCAAGGTGCCGGGCATCCAGAAGCAGATCACCCGCCAGGCCCGCCGCACCGGCAAGCCCGTGGTCGTCGCCACCCAGATGCTGGAGAGCATGATCACCGCGCCGGTGCCGACCCGCGCCGAGGTCTCCGACGTCGCCACCGCCGTCTTCGAGGGCGCCGACGCCATCATGCTCTCCGCCGAGAGCGCCGCCGGCCAGTATCCGGTGGAGGCGGTCTCGATGATGAACCGCATCGCCGAGGAGGTGGAGGGCGACCCGACCTATCGCGCCGTCATCCAGGGCCAGCGCGCCGAGCCGGAGGCCACCGGCGCCGACGCCATCGCCCTCGCCGCCCGCGACATCGCCGAGACCCTCGACCTCTCCGCCATCGTCTGCTGGACCATGTCCGGCTCGACGGCCCTGCGCGTCGCCCGCGAGCGGCCGAAGCCGATCACCATCGCCCTCACCCCGAAGATCGCCACCGCCCGCCGCCTCGCCCTGCTCTGGGGCGTCCACTGCGTCGTCACCCAGGACGCCCGCGACCTCGACGACATGGTCAGCCGCGCCTGCCGCTTCGCCTT
>LNFH01000405.1 GCA_001464235.1 Rhizobiales bacterium Ga0077556
GGCCCAGCCGGTGATCATCCACTGGCTCGGCGACATGTTCGACCCGGCGCTGGCCGGCTACTGGGGCACGGCTGATATCGACGCCGCCATGGATACCGCCGTCGACGTCATCAACCGCAATGCCGCCAAGGTGGACGGCGTCAAGATCTCGCTGCTCGACAAGGACAAGGAGATCGCCATCGGCGAGCGCCGAGAGCGCCCCCGCCGCCGCGGGAGCGATGGCGTCGAAGATGCCGAGCAGGGCGTGGGAAAAGCCCATATCGTCGCCGGCGATCAGTTCCGCATAGTTGAAGTCGTCGCCGGTATACATCTTCACCGCCGGGTTCAGCCGGCGGCGCATGGCGATCTCCTTGTCCTTGTCGAGGAGCGAAATCTTGACGCCGTCCACCTTGGCGGCATTGCGGTTGATCACGTCGACAGCGGTATCCATGGCGGCGTCGATATCAGCCGTTCCCCAGTAGCCGGCCAGCGCCGGGTCGAACATGTCGCCGAGCCAGT
>LNFH01000406.1 GCA_001464235.1 Rhizobiales bacterium Ga0077556
CCGCCGAGCGCCTCGATGGCCTCGAACTGGGTCTCGTAGGCGCCGATGACGTCGTCGACCGAGCGTGCCGCGGCGGGATCGAGATGGTCGGTGCCGGCCCCCGAGAACACCACCGCTCCCGGCGTCGCCCTGGCCTGCCGCACCGAGCGGCCGATGAGGTCGAGGGCGCCGGCCCAGTCGAGCCCCATGCCGCGCTGCGCCGTATCCATGGCCTCAGCGACACCGAGGCCGAGGCCCCAGAGATAGTCGCGATAGGCCATGGTCCGGTCCCAGTCGATGGCGTTGGTCAGCCAGGGATCGTTGTCGGCGAAGGGGTCGGCGACCATGTGGGTCGCCGCGAGCGCCACGCGGTTCAGCGGGCGGGTGATCCGCTCGGGAAAGGCCTTCGGCACCGAGATCCGATAGGTCTCGATCCCGCCGCCGGCGGTGGGCAGCCGCACGCTGGCGGCGGTCTTCGGCTTGTCGAGCATGGTTGCCTCCCCCTCACACCGTCAGCTTCGGAACGTCGATCCAGCGGCGCTCCTTCCAGCTCTGCAGCGCGCATTCCACCAGCTGCACGCCCTTGGCGCCTTCCATCAGCGTGTAGGAATAGGGCGCGTCCTCGACCACGTGGCGGATGAACATCTCCCACTGGGTCTTGAAGCCGTTGTCGTAGACCTGGTTGTCCGGCATCTTCTGCCAGGTCGAGCGGAAGTCGATCGTCTGCTTCTGGTCCGGGTTCCAGACGGGGCGCGGCGTCGCGTTGCGCGGCTGGATCATGCAGTCGTGCAGGCCCGCGACCGCCGAGCCGAGCGTGCCGTCGACGTTGAAGGTGACGAGGTCGTCGCGATAGACGCGGGTGACCCAGCTCATGTTCATGTGGGCGATGACGCCGCCCTCGAGCTGGAAGGTGGCATAGGCCGCGTCGTCGGCGGTCGCCTTGTAGGGCTTGCCGTTCTCGTCCCACCGCTCGGGGATATGGGTGGCGCCGAGGCACGAGACCGACTGCACCTGCCCGAACAGGTTGTCGAGCACGTAGCGCCAGTGGCAGACCATGTCGAGGATCATGCCGCCGCCGTCCTCGTTGCGGTAGTTCCACGAGGGCCGCTGCGCCGCCTGCCAGTCGCCCTCGAAGACCCAGTAGCCGAACTCGCCGCGCACCGAGAGCATCTTGCCGAAGAAGCCGCTGTCGCGCAGCGACTTCAGTTTCATCAGGCCGGGCAGGAACAGCTTGTCCTGCACCGTGCCGTTCTTGACGCCCTTGTCGCGGGCGAGCTTCACGATCCTCAGCGCCTCCGGCAGGTTGGTGGAGATCGGCTTCTCGCAATAGATGTGCTTGCCGGCGTTGATCGCCTGTTCCAGCAGGGTCGGACGCATCTGCGTCGTCGCCGCGTCGAAGAAGATCTGGTTGTTCGGATCGGCGATGGCGCCGTCGAGGTCGGTGGACCAGCGCTCCACGCCGTTGGCCTTGGCGAGGGCCGCCACCTTGTCGGCGTTGCGGCCGATGAGGATCGGGTCGAGCTGCACGCGGCTGCCGTCGGACATGAGCACGCCGCCCTGGGCGCGGATGGCGGCGACGGAGCGCACCAGATGCTGGTTGGTGCCCATGCGGCCGGTCACGCCGTGCATCACGACGCCGAGGGTCCTGGTCATGCGGGTTGTCCTTCTGCGGAGACGATCGAAAGAGGCTGGAGCGAGGAAAGATCAGGCGTCGCGCCCGAGGCGAAGCCCGGCGCGGCGAGCGACGAGAGATCGAGCCGGCCGGAGGCGACCGCCAGGCGGACGCGGTCGCCGCCGGCGTAGAGGCCGGGATGGGCGGCGCGGAAGGCTTGCGCCTCGGTCTCGGGCGCGGGGCCGAAGCCGTCGACATAGTGGTGGCCGTTGCGCTCCACGTGGCTGAGGCCGAGAGCGGCGACGAAAGCCGTGTCCTGCTGCACGGCGAGGCCGGGCTGGCAGGTGAGGTCCTCCGCCGAGACCAGATGGCGCTGCGCCCCCGCCTCTTCGTTCCACACGGCGGCGCGCGCGGCGTTCAGCAGCGCCTTGTAGAAGCCCTTGCAGCACTTCGACGAGACGCCGCTGTAGCCGAGTGCCCGCGCTCGCGGGAAGGCGTCGTAGGCGTCGTCCGCCTCGTCGATGATCACGCCGCGGGCCGCCACCGCGGCGTCCAGCGGCTGCTCGAAGGTGACGCACCGGTCGAAGGGCTGCTCCACGAAGAGGAGTCGCGACACCAGCCCGGCGAGGCGCGGCTCGGCCCCCGTGCGGGCGAAGAGGTCGACGAGCGCATCCGGGGCATATTGCTCGTTGGCGTCCACGGTCACGCGGTAATCGATGCCGCGGCCGTCGAGCAGCGCCGCGATCTCGACCAGCCGCCGCACGTCGGCCCCGGGATCGCCGCCGAGCTTGATCTTGAAGAAGCGGAGATCGGCGGCGTCCAGCTCGCCGGCGAGGCTGTCCGGCCCCTCGACCTTGTCCATCATCCCGACGGTGTGGCGCACGGCGATGCTCCGGCCGGGCGAGAGGGCGGCGAGGCGCGCCTCGACGGCGGCCTGCGCGAGGTCGGGGGTCAGGCGCGTGTCGATGCCGACGGCATTGCCGGCCAGCACGGCCACGAAGGACCGGTCCAGCGCCTTCGCCAGCCCGTCCAGCACCGCCTTGTCGATCTGCGCCACGCCGAAGGAGGCGGACAGCGGCGTGACGTCCGCCGCACGGGCCCAGGCCGCCTGCCGGCCGTGCAGCTCGGCGTGGAGCCCGAAGGCGGTGTCCGGCCGCCGCAGCGCATTCGCCTGCGCCACGGCCCCCGCGAGGCTCGCCGCCAGATCCGCCACGGTGTCGTCCGGCGTGCGGTCCGGCCGCTTGTCGAACCATTTCGGCGGCATCAGTTCGGCCGTCATGCCGGAGGCGCGGCCATGGCCCTCGACCTCGACGACCACGCGCACGAAGGCCTGGAAGGCGCCCTCCACCGTGACCGCGCCGAAGCGGAACGGCCGGACGAAGGGCGTCCAGCGCGCGAAGGCTTCGACATCGGACAGGCGGATGCGCGGCGCGCTCATCGACGCCGCCCTGCCATCGTCACCCGAACCATGAGCGTCTCTCCCGACGGCTCTCACCGGAGCCTTAATTCACTCACTGGTTACTTACAGAGAGGCGCGGGCCGAAGTCAAGCCGGCCCGCCGCGCGCCATGGCGGCCGGGGGCGCTTAGCCGGGTCTTAACCCTGCGGCGGGGCGGCCGGCAGCCGAGAGTTTTCCTTAAGGTGTGCCCGGCTAGCTCTGGGGAAACTCACAGGTGCCTTCCCCCGATGTACCGTGTCCTGACCTGTCTCGCCGTCGAGCACAATTGGTGGCTCGTCGGACTGGCCGCCCTCGTCTGCCTCGTCTCAAGCTATGCCGTGATCGACATCGGGCGCCTTGCGCACGGTGCCCAGGGCCGCAGCCGCCTCGGCTGGATCGCCGCCGCCGGCGGCACGGCGGGGTTCGGCGTCTGGGCGACCCATTTCATCGCCATGCTCGCCTACGATCCCGGCGTGGTCATCGGCTATGACACCGCCCTGACGGTCGCCTCCCTCGCCGTCGCCGTGGTCATCACGGCCGCCGGCATGAGCGTCGCGCTCACCCTGCCCGGGCAGGCGGGCACGGCCGCCGGGGGCGTCGTCTTCGGTCTCGGCATCGCCACCATGCATTACCTGGGCATGGCCTCGGTCCAGATCCCCGGCCGCATCGACTGGTCCGCCGACCTCGTGGCCGTCTCGGTGGCCTTCGGGGCCGGCCTGTCGGCTCTCGCCTTCCTCGCGGCGCGGCGCCGCGACCGCATCGGCCATTGGCAGGGCGCCGCGCTGCTCGCCGTCGCCGTCTGTTCGCTCCATTTCACCGGCATGGGGGCCATCACCGTCAGCGCCGATCCGGCCCAGCCGGTCTCGGCCTCCACCATGGCGCCGGAATCCCTCGCCATGGCCGTCGGTCTCTGCGCCATGCTGGTCCTCGGCTTCGCCCTGTTCACGGCCGTCATGTCGCGTCGCAGCCGCGCGGCGCAGGCCGAACAGGAGCGGCAGTTCCGCATCCTCGTCGAGGGCGTCACCGACTACGCGCTCTACATGCTCGCCCCGGACGGCACCGTCGCCAACTGGAACGAGGGCGCCCGCCGCGCCAAGGGCTATGCCGCCGCCGAGATCGTCGGCCGTCACTTCTCCTGCTTCTACCCGGAGGCCGACCGCGCCGCCGGCCTTCCCGAGGCGGCGCTCGCCACGGCGCGGTCCGAGGGGCGGTTCGAGCAGGAGGGCTGGCGCCTGCGCAAGGACGGCTCGCAGTTCTGGGCCCATGTCGTCATCGACGCCATCCATGGCGAGGACGGGACCCTGGTCGGCTTCGCCAAGATCACCCGCGACATCACCGAGCGCAAAACCTGGGAAGACGACCTGCGCGAGAGCTCCCGGCGGCTCGACCTGGCGCTCTCCAACATGTCGCAGGGCCTCTGCCTCTTCGACGCCGACGGGCGCCTCATTCTGCGCAACCGGCGCATCTCGACCATCTTCTCGTGGGTGGACGCGCCCTGCGTCACCGGCCAGTCCTTCCACGACGTCTGCCGCCTCGTCTGCCCGGACGACGCCACGGCCGCCGAGATGGCCGAGCGCCACCTCGCCATCATCCGCCGCGGCGAACCGGAGACGATCACCGAACAGTTCGGCGAGGCGCGGATCATCTCGCTGTCCCACTGGCCGATCGGCGACGGGTCCTGGGTCACCACCTGCGAGGACGTGACGGAACGGCGCCGCTCCGAGGCGCGCATCGCCCACATGGCCCGCCACGACGGCCTGACGGGTCTGCCGAACCGCCTCAGCTTCAACGCCGCTCTCGACGGCGCCCTCGACGAGGCCCGGGGCACCGACAAGCTGGCCGTGCTCGGCATCGACCTCGACAAGTTCAAGGAGGTCAACGACCTGCGCGGTCATGCGGTGGGCGACAAGGTGCTCCAGACGCTCGCCGCGCGGCTCGCCGCATGCCTGCGCCCGGGCGAGATGGTGGCGCGCTTCGGCGGCGACGAGTTCGCCGCCTTCAAGCGCTTCCAGCGCCAGGAGGACCTGGCCGACTTCACCCAGCGCCTGGAGAACGCCCTGACGGGGACCGTCGTGGTCGATGAGGCCGCGATCGCCTCGTCGGCGAGCATCGGCATCGCCATCTATCCGGACGACGCGCAGAGCCGCGACCAGCTCGTCAACAACGCCGACCTCGCAATGTATCGCGCCAAGGCGACCATCGGCCAGTCCGTCGCCTACTACGAGGCGCGCATGGACGAACAGGTGCGCCAGCGCCGCGCCCTGACCAAGGAACTGTGGACCGCCATCGCGCAGAACCAGTTCCGCCTGCACTACCAGGTGCAGAAGTCGGTCGCGACGGGCGATGTCACCGGCTACGAGGCGCTGCTGCGCTGGCGCAACCCGGAGCGGGGGGACGTCCCGCCCGCCGAGTTCATTCCCGTCGCCGAAGGATGCGGCGCCATCGTGCCGCTCGGCGAATGGGTTCTGCGCACAGCCTGCCGGGAGGCTGCCGCCTGGCATCCGCCCTGCAAGATCGCCGTCAACCTGTCGCCGCTTCAGCTCGGCCAGCCCGACTTCCTCGCGCGCCTCGCCGCCATCCTCGCGGAGACCGGCCTGTCGCCGCAGCGGCTGGAGCTCGAGATCACGGAATCGACCATCATTGCCGACAAGGAGCGGGCGCTCGCCACGCTGCGCGACATCAAGGCACTGGGCGTCACCGTCGCCATCGACGACTTCGGCACCGGCTATTCCTCGCTCGAGACCCTGCGCTCCTTCCCCTTCGACAAGATCAAGCTCGACCGGTCCTTCATGACCGAGGTGGAGACGAGCCCCCAGGCCAAGGCCATCGTGAGGGCCATCCTGGCGCTCGGCAGGAGCCTCGACGTGCCGGTCCTCGCCGAAGGGGTGGAAACCGCGGATCAGCTCGACCTGCTCGCCCGCGAGGGCTGCGACGAGGCCCAGGGCTACCTGCTCGGCCGGCCGCAGCCGATCGGCGCCATCGCCGGATTGAGGGTCGAGGTCGCCGCACCGGCCCTGGCGCCGGACGTCAGGAGCCCGCTGGCCGCGCAGCGGCTGGAGCCCGCCGACGGCGCCTGAGGGCGCGACGGCGTCTCACGCAAGGCCGCCGTACGGATCGTCTTGAAAGGCTGGGGCCCGGCGCCGAGGCGCTCAGGACGCCGCGCGGCCGGACCGCAGGCGCGTCACCAGCGCCATGAGCCTCGGGTTCCGCTTCACCACGCGCTTCGCCCAGGTCTTGCCGCGGAGGAGCGCAGCGAGCGGCAGGCTGGCCCAGGACAGCGGGACCGTCGTGGACCTCAGGCCGATCACCTTGGGGCTCCACTCCAGCTTGTAGGGCAGTTCGCCGGGACCGAAATCGTAGGTGCGCGCGCCCTTGGCATGGGCGGTTTCCACCATGTGGTGCGTAAGCAGGGTGCCGGGCGAGAAGCGGGCGTAGGTGCCGCCGACATGGGCGGTGTTGATCAGGGTGGCGACGCCGGCGTGATAGGCCGTCAGCCCGACCGCGACCCGCTCGCCGCCGACCGTGAGCTCGTCGGCCTGGAAGCCCGCCTCGTCCGCGGCCATCGCCTTGTAGAGCGACTGGATCTCGGAATCGTCGAAGGCGCTGCCCCTGCCCGTCCGCGCCAGTTGCTCGCGTTTCTCCACGCAGAACCAATCGAAGATCTCGCGGCGGCGCGCGACGTCGCCCGGCTGGTTGAAGGCGACGGGGCCGACCTCCGCCATCTTCCGCTGCTTGCGCTTCAGGCTCGACAGGGTGCGCGAGGAGAACAGGCGGCCATGCAGGGCCGGATAGTCCTCGCCGAGCTCGAGGACGAAGGTGTCGTTGGCGCTCGCCTGGCTGCCGGCGCCGAGGGCGAAGGGATTGGCGAACCCCCGCCATTCCTCCGGCTGCTTGTCGAGATGCACCACGGCGGCCCCCGCCAGCCGGGCCACCAGCCTGAGGAGGTCGCCGACGTCGCCGCCGGCCGTCGCGAAGGTGCCCGGCTCGGCCACCGGCATCCCGTAATTGGCATGGGCCTGGCCGAGCCAGCCGAGGACGGACACGCCGGCGCGCCGCACGATGGCCATGGGCAGGATGAAGCGCACGACGCCGTCGCGGCTGCCGACGAAGTAGACCGGCGTCTCTCCGTGGCCGGCGGCGGCCAGCGCCACCCAGGTGCTGATATAGGCGTAGCTCTGGAACACGGTGGTTCCGCCGCCGGCCTCGAGGCGGTTCCAGTCCGCCGCGAGCGACGGGAGCGAGGACACGCGCTGGACGGCATGGCCGGCCCAGGTCGCGTCGGAGACGGTGGCTTCGGCGGCGACCGACGCGCCGAGGTCGAGGGCGATCATGCTCATCAGGACCTCGCGGCTCCGTGCGGATGGTGCGGCTGGCGCAGCGACGCCAGCACGTTTCGCCCGACCGACCCCGCGAAGCGGACCCAGCGGTAGGCCTCCCAGGCGAGGCTCGGCTCGAGGGCGAGCCTCTTGGCGGAGAGCGAGAGGTTCCGCGAGTACTGGTCGCTCGCGACCTTCTCGGGATCGGCATAGAAACCGGCGACGTCGGCGGCGGTGATCTCGTCCTGCTTCAGCCAGCCGGGCACGAAACCGTTGCACAGCCGCTCGGCGTCGACCAGCGCCTTGGCGGCGCCCGTGCCGCTCACCGGGCAGGCGGTGGAGAAGGCGTCGCCGATCAGGACCACACCCGGCTTGTCGAGCCCCACCGTGTCGACCAGGTCGACCGGACGCATGCGGGGCGTGTCGAGGATCTCGAACGCGCCGGTCAGCTTGTGGAGCCGCGGCAGCACCTCGCCGATGGCGGCGACGGGGTCGCGGCGGAAATCCGCGAGCCAGGGGTCGTTCCTGTCGCGATAGACGAAGAGATTGGCGCGGACGTGGCCCTGCACCGGGAAGAAGGTGATGTAGGAGACACGGTGCTCCGGATGCTCGCCGAAATAGGTCAGCGCGTCGAAGTCGAACCGCGTGCGGCCGACCGGCGCCACGTCGAAGCCGATCGAGATGGAGTGGTTGGCGCTGACCACCCGGCGGCTCATGCCCATGCTCTCGGCGAGGGCCGGCTGGAGCCCCGTGGCGAGGACCACGAGGCGCGCGCTGAGCGCCTGCCCCTCGGCGAGGGTCAGGGTGGAGGCATCCGCCCCCGGCGTCACGGCCGTCACCTGGTCGACGATGCGCCCGACCGTCTCCGGCACGCTGTTTCTGAGGGCGGTCACCAGCTGCGCATAGTCGAAACCGTACTCGGTCCGCGGGCGGCGCTCGACGAGATGGCCCTGCCGCGCGATCCAGATCGTGTCGTAGCGCTCGCCCTGTCCGGCGATGGTGTCGAGCAGGCCCGCCCGCCGCAGCGCCCCGATATGGGCGGCCTCGAGCTTCTCGCAGCGGAATTGCGAACCGACCTCCCGGGCGGGATCGATCACGCACACGCGATGGCCGGCGCGTCCGAGCATGGCGGCGGCCAAGGCGCCACCGGCTCCCGCGCCTACGATCGCGACATCGACATCAGCCATGACGGGCTCCTGCGGGCAGACCTTTTTCCGCGGTACCCTGTGTACCCGGCGCTTCTTAATGCGACATTCTTGCGCGCCCGTTCCCGCCGGCAGCCTTAACGGAAGGTGTGTTTCCGGGGCCCGCAGCCGTTAACGGCGTTCCTTAGGGTAAATACCGGGTTACCATTGTGGAAAGCGGTATGATGTGACCAGACAATGGGGCAGGCCAGGCACGCGCGGCATCCCCGGGCGAGGAGGATCTGGCACCAAGTTGAGGGAGTAGCCATGCGCAGGTTCACCATGGGCGCCGTCGCCGCCATTTCCGTTGCCGTTGCCGGACCGGCATTCGCGTCCGGCCAGTGCGAGACCTGCTACCGCCGGGAAGTCCGGCCCGCCCAGTACGGCGTGGTGCAGGAAACCGTCGTGACCCGTCCCGCGCAGGCCGTCGCCTACCGCGTGCCGGCCCAGCTCGGCGTCGTCCAGCAGACCGTGGAAATCAGCCCGGCCGCCACCGTCGCCCGTCACATTCCCGCCGAGTACCGCATCGTCCACGAGACCGTCCAGATCGCCCCGGCGACCCGCGGCTGGACCACGCGCCGCGACGCCCACGGCCGCGACATCCTCTGCGAGACCACCGTTCCCGCCCGCTACGGCACCGTCGCCCGCCAGGTGATGGTGCGTCCGGAGCGGGTCGTCCACGAGCACATTCCCGCGCGCTACGGCACCGTCGCCCGCACCGTCGTGGTGCGCCCCGAGAGCGTCGTGACGGCGGTGGTGCCGGCCCAGTACGGCGTCGTCCAGCGCCGGGTCCAGGTCGCCCCCGCCACCGAGCAGTGGGTGCCGGTCAGCCGCGCGCAGGCGCACGGCCCGTCCCGCCACCACGCCTACGGCGGGCACCGTCACGGCGGCCACGGCCATCGCCAGCCGATCTCGGCACGCTACTGAGCGGGTCCAGCCACCGACCGGTCCCGGCTGCGGGCCGGTCGGTAGGTCCGGGCCCCAATGCCGGGCCTCACGGCTCCGTCCGGATGCCGGCGCGCACGTCGGACGGCGACGCGTTGAACGCCAGCCGGAACGCCAGGTTTGGGCAAACAGCATCTGGACTTAGCGGGGCGTCACCCGGTGGCGTGGCGATCCGCCCGACGTCGAGATCCATGTCGGCGGCATTCGTCGCGATGCGCGGGCCGGGGCGGCGCGGCAGGGATCGCGGAGCGCGAAGCGGCGATCCCTGTTCCCCGGAGGCTGCCGTCAGGCGTCGACGGTGGCGCTCAGCGCGTTGTCCTGGATGAACGCGCGGCGCGGCTCGACGACGTCGCCCATCAGCTTGACGAAGATGTCGTCGGCCTCGTCGACCTCCTTGACCTTCACCTGCAGCAGCGAGCGTGCGTTGCGGTCGAGGGTGGTCTCCCAGAGCTGTTCGGCGTTCATCTCGCCGAGACCTTTGTAGCGCTGCAGCTTGATGCCGCTGGCGCCGGCCTCCTTGACCATCTCGAACAGCGAGATCGGCCCGTCGAC
>LNFH01000407.1 GCA_001464235.1 Rhizobiales bacterium Ga0077556
CTGCCTCATCTACCTCCTCGGCAGCCGCTACTGCGAGACGGACAAGCTCAGCCAGATGGCGTGGGACCGTTTCGGCAATGTCGCGCCCGGATGGGGCCGCGTCCAGGCCATCTGCGACTTCGTCCACGGCCATATCCGCTTCGGCTATCTCGATGCGCGCTCGACGCGCACCGCGGCGGAAGCCTATGACGAGCGGATCGGCGTTTGCCGGGACTATGCCCATCTGGCGGTGGCGCTCTGCCGTTGCATGAACATTCCCGCCCGCTATGTGAACGGCTATCTCGGCGACATCGGCGTGCCCATCGTCGACCCGATGGATTTCAGCGCCTGGATCGAGGTCTATCTCGACGGCGGCTGGATGACATTCGACCCGCGCAACAACAGGCCGCGCATCGGCCGGATCGTGGTGGCGCGCGGCCGCGACGCGGCCGACGTGCCGCTGATCAATTCCTTCGGGCCGCACGTTCTGAAATCGTTCCGCGTCTGGGCCTACGACGTGACCCATGTCGATGCGAACGGGGCGCCGACGGGGCCGGCAGCGTAGCGCTGCCGCCAGCGACGGCGGCGGCCAGGGCGTCGCAGACCGCCGTCCGCAGGCGAGACGCCCGGGGCGGGATCAGACTTCGGCGAAAGGGCTGGCGGACAGGGCGGGATTCGAACCCGCGATACGGTTCCCCGTATACACACTTTCCAGGCGTGCGCCTTCAACCACTCGGCCACCTGTCCACGGAAGGCGCTGCATAAAGGCCCCGCCGGGGAATTGCAAGGCAGCGAGCCGGTTTATCTCCCCCCGCCCGCCGGGCGGGGCTCAGCGCCGCAGGTACCACTCAGTGAAATAGCGGTTGTCGTCGCGGGGGGCGGCGGGTGCCACCGCCCGGGGAGCCGCGGCGCGGGTGGCGAAGCGGATGCCCGATGAGCGGGGCGCTGCCTCTGCCGTGCGCGTGCCGGCAGGTACGGCGGCCACCTGTCGGCCGGGCTGGGCGAGGCGCATCTGGGCGGTGCGCGGGGCCGCCGCGGCCTGGCGCGTGGCGCGGCTCGCGACCATGGCGGGCGGCGCCTGGCGGGGCGATGTGCCCTCGATGACGATGCGCGTCGCGCCGCGCTGGCGGGCGACCATCTCGAAGAGGGTGCGGGCATTGCCGGGGGCGAGGCGGATGCAGCCGTGGCTGTCGACCCGGCCGAGCCGGCCGACCATGTTGGTGCCGTGGATGGCGTAGCCGCCGCGGAAGAAGATGGAATGGGGCATGGGGGCCATGCCGTACTTGCGGGAGCGCCAGTTCCGCTCGAGGCGCTGCGGGCGGTAGGAGCCGTTCGGCGTGTTGTAGCCGGCGCGGCCGGTGGAGACGGCCCAGGTGAAGCGGTGCTCGCCGTCGACGATGACGCGCATGGTCTGGCTGGACTTGTCGACACGGACGACAATGGAGGCGGAGGCCTCGGCCGTCCACAGGAAGAGGCCGACGAGAAGAGCGGCCGCGCAATGGAATGCACGCATGGATTCCCCCTCCGACGCGATACGAACAGAGCTTCCCTTGCGGGCCGCCCTTCAGTGATTCCCAAAGCAGAGGCTGGTGTAAAGGGGTGAGAAGCCGTCAAGCTTAAGACGAGCATCGCGGCGGGGCCGCATCTTCCCCTCGGGGAGGCGCGGCAGGGCCTGCGACAAGCGACCGCCGCGGCGGACAGGAATGGTTAATGACATCCTGCCTAGGGTGAGCGCAGACGATTCACGGGACCCCGCCATGACCCGCTCCTTCCTCATCGCCGCCGTCAGTGCGGCCCTCCTCGGCGGCATCGCCGGCGCCTTCGCGCAGACGCCCGGCACCGTCAATCCGCCGCCGCTGCCGCCGCTCGCCAATCCGAACGATCCGAACCTGCCGGCCAAGGAGCTGTTCGGCCGCGCCACCAGCGGCGCGCCCATGGAGGCGCGCGCCTTCGGATTCTACTCGCGCGGCTGCGTCGCCGGGGCGGTGGCGCTGCCGGTCAACGGCGAGACCTGGCAGGTCATGCGCCTGTCGCGCAACCGCATGTGGGGCCATCCGGACATGATGGCCTTCCTCGAGCGCTTCGCGGGCAAGGTGCCGCAGGTGTCGCGCTGGCCGGGCATTCTCGTGGGCGACATCTCGCAGCCGCGCGGCGGACCGATGCTGACCGGCCACGCCTCGCACCAGATCGGCCTCGACGCCGACATCTGGCTGACCCCCATGCCGCGCCGGCGACTGACCACCGAGGAGCGGGAGATGACGTCGGCCGTGAACATGGTGCGCGCCGACCGGCGCGACATCGACCCCGCCACCTGGACGGCGGACCACCTGCGGGTGATCAAGGCGGCGGCGCAGGATCCGGTGGTGGAGCGGGTGCTGGTGAACGCGGCGATCAAGAAGGCGCTGTGCCGCGAGGCGGGGAGCGACCGCTCCTGGCTGTCGCGCGTCCGGCCCGTGCCGGGCCACAACTACCACATGCACATCCGCATCCGCTGCCCGGCGGGCAGCGCCGGCTGCCGGCCGCAGGACCCGCCGCCGACAGGCGACGGCTGCGGCGCGGAGCTCGAGACGCGGTGCTGAACCCGCGGCCGAACCCGAACTGGCGGCCGCCGCCGCCGATCACCATGGCCTCGCTGCCGGAGGCCTGCCGGCAGGTTCTGGTGGCGCGGTAGGGCCTGACGCGGCGGCGGTAGGGCCTCCTGGCCCTACTCGGCCGGAACGGCGAGGGGCTGGGCCACCGGTCGTTCCTTGATCGGAATGTTGATCAGGCCCGAGCCGATGCAGAACAGGATCGAGAGATACCACATGACCTCGTAGGAGCCAGTGCGCTCGTACATGACGCCGCCGAGCCAGGCGCCGAGGAAGCCGCCGACCTGGTGGGAGAAGAAGACGAAGCCGTAGAGCATGGCCATGTAGCGGGTGCCGAACATCAGGGCGACGAGGCCCGAGGTCGGCGGCACCGTGGAGAGCCAGAGAAGGCCCATCAGCGCGGCGAAGACGAGGGCGAGCGCCGTGCTCGGCGGGAAGACGAAGAGCAGGATCACCGCGGCGCCGCGCGAGAAGTAGATCCAGACCAGCAGCCAGCGCTTCGACATGCGCGCGGACAGCCAGCCGGCGCCGAGCGAGCCGACGATGTTGAACAGGCCGATCAGCGCCAGCGCGACGCCCGCCACCCAGGCCTCGATGTTCAGGTCCTTCAGGTAGGTCGGGTAGTGGGTGGTGATGAAGGCGAGCTGGAAGCCGCAGGTGAAGAAGCCGATGACCAGATAGACGTAGCTCGGGTGGGCGAAGGCCTGCTTCAGCGTCGCCGCGATGCTCATCTCCGCGCCCGTGCCCTGGCCCATGCCCGCGGAGGGACGCGTCGCCAGCGCGAAGGACAGGGGGATGATGAGGACGGGGACGCAGGAGAAGATCAGCAGCGCCACCTTCCAGCCGACCAGGTCCCTCAGGAAGGGCGTCAGCGGCGCGAAGACGAACTGGCCGAAGGAGGAGGCGGCGGTGCCCATGCCCATGGCCGAGGCGCGGCGGCTCTCGGGGAGGAGCTTGGCGAAACAGGCGAGCACGAGATTGAAGGAGACGCCGGCGAGACCGAGGCCGACCAGCGTGCCGGAGAGCACGTGCATGGCGAGCGGGGGCAGCGGCAGCACCATGCAGGCGAGGCCGAGCCCGTACATGATCGCGCCGGCCCAGAAGACCTTGAGCGTGCCGAAGCGGTCGGCGATGGCGCCGGCGAAGGGCTGGCCGACGCCCCACATCAGGTTCTGGATGGCGATGGTCAGCGAGAGGATGTCGCGGGTCCAGCCGTTCTCGGTGGAGACCGGCATGAGGAACATGCCGACGACGGACCGCGGACCGAAGGAGAGCAGGCCGATCAGGCAGCCGCAGAGGATGATGACGAAGGG
>LNFH01000408.1 GCA_001464235.1 Rhizobiales bacterium Ga0077556
TCAGCGGCGCTCGTCCAGCCCCGGAGTTCTCCCGATGACCCAGTTTCCCCATCTGCACGCCGACGGCGCCGAGGTGGCGGCCGCCCTCACCAAGGCCGCCCGCGAGCGGATCCTGGTGCTCGACGGCGCCATGGGCACGATGATCCAGCGCTACAAGTTCTCGGAGGCCGACTTCCGCGGCGAGCGCTTCGCCCACTGGAGCCATGACCTCAAGGGCAACAACGACCTGCTGATCCTGACCCGTCCCGACGTCGTCGAGGCCATCCACCTCGAGTATTTCGAGGCGGGGTCGGACATGGTGGAGACCAACACCTTCTCCTCCACCTCCATCGCGCAGGCCGACTACGGCATGGAGGAGCTCGCCTACGAGCTCAACTACGAGGGCGCGCGCCTCGCCAAGAGCGCCGCGAAGCGGGCCGAGGCGAAGGACGGCCGCCGCCGCTTCGTCGCCGGCGCCTTCGGACCGACCAACCGCACCGCCTCCATCTCGCCGGACGTCAACAATCCAGGCTTCCGGGCCATCACCTTCGATCAGTTGCGCGAGGCCTATGGCGAGGAGGCGCGCGGCCTCATCGACGGCGGTGCCGACATCATGCTGGTGGAGACGATCTTTGACACCCTCAACGCCAAGGCGGCGCTGGTGGCGATCGAGGAGGTCTTCGAGGAGAAGGGCGTACGCCTGCCGGTGATGATCTCCGGCACGATCACCGACCTGTCCGGCCGCACCCTGTCGGGGCAGACGCCGGAGGCCTTCTGGTACTCGCTCCGCCACGCCTCGCCCTTCTCCATCGGGCTCAACTGCGCGCTCGGCGCCAAGGAGATGCGCGGCCACATCCAGGCGCTCTCCAAGGTGGCCGATACGCTGGTCTGCGCCTATCCCAATGCCGGCCTGCCGAACGAGTTCGGTCTCTACGACGAGAGCCCGGAGGCCATGGCGGCGATGGTCGGCGAGTTCGCCACCAGCGGCCTCGTCAACATCGTCGGCGGCTGCTGCGGCTCGACGCCGGACCACATCGCCGCCATCGCCAAGGCGGTGAAGGGCGTGGCCCCGCGCGCGATTCCGACCATTTCCACGCGGCTCCGCCTGTCGGGCCTCGAAGCCTTCGAGTTCGCCGCGTGAACACGCAGTTCTTCGACGATCCGGAGAAGGTTGCGGCCTACGAGCAGGGTCCGCGCTGGTTCATTCCGGCCTATGAGGCGAGCCACGACATGGCCGCCGTGCTGCTGCACGAGTTCGTGCCGCCGACCGCGGAGATCCTCGTGGTCGGTGCCGGCGGGGGCATCGAACTCGCGGCGCTCGCCAAGGCAGGGCCTGGGTGGCGCTTCACGGGGATCGACCCGGCGAAGCCGATGCTGGCCATGGCCGAAGGCAGGCTCGCGGCCATGGGGGCGGCGGATCGGTTGACGCTGATCCAGGGGTTCGTCGCGGACGCACCGGCCGGCCCCTTCGACGCCGCCACCTGTTTCCTGACGCTGCATTTCGTGGCGGACGACGGCTCCCGGCTGGCGCTGCTCGAGGATGTCCGTCGCCGGCTGAAGCCGGGCGCGCCCTTCCTCCTCATCAACGGCTGCCTCGACAAGACGTCGCCCCGGTTCGGCCGGGACATGGCCCGCTACAGTGCCTTCGCACGGTTCAAGGGCGCGCCGGCGGAGATGGCGTCCATGGCGGCCGCCACCGTCGCCGAACAGATTCATCTGCTTCCCCCCGCGCGTGACGAAGCGCTGCTGGCCGAAGCCGGTTTCCATTCCGTCGAGCCGTTCTACCGTGGCCTCTGGGTCCACGGTTGGCTCGCTCACGCCTGAAGGCTCTCTTGATGACCACCCCCGTCGCGTCCTTCATCAATATCGGCGAGCGAACGAACGTCACCGGCTCGGCGAAGTTCAGGAAGCTGATCACCAACGGCGACTACACGGCCGCACTCGACGTCGCGCGCGAGCAGGTCGAGAACGGCGCCCAGGTGCTGGACGTCAACATGGACGAGGGCCTGCTCGACTCCGAGAAGGCCATGGTCACCTTCCTGAACCTCATGGCCGCCGAGCCGGACATCGCCCGCGTGCCGGTGATGGTCGACAGCTCCAAGTGGGAGGTGATCGAGGCCGGCCTGAAATGCGTGCAGGGCAAGCCCATCGTCAACTCGATCTCCATGAAGGAGGGCGAGGAGAAGTTCATCGAGCAGGCGCGCAAGGTGCGCCGCTACGGCGCCGCCGTGGTGGTGATGGCCTTCGACGAGGTCGGCCAGGCCGACACGTTCCAGCGCAAGATCGAGATCTGCGAGCGCGCCTACCGCATCCTCGTCGACCAGGTCGGCTTCCCGCCCGAGGACATCATCTTCGATCCCAACGTCTTCGCGGTGGCGACCGGCATCGAGGAGCACAACAACTACGGCGTCGACTTCATCGAGGCGACCAAGTGGATCCGGCAGAACCTGCCGCACGCCCACGTCTCCGGCGGCGTGTCGAACCTGTCCTTCGCCTTCCGCGGCAACGAGCCGGTGCGTGCCGCCATGCACTCGGTGTTCCTCTACCACGCCATCCGCGTCGGCATGGACATGGGCATCGTCAATGCCGGCGCCCTGCCGGTCTATGACGAGATCGATCCGGAGCTGCGCGAGCTCTGCGAGGACGTGATCCTCAACCGCCGCCCCGACTCGACCGAACGGATGGTGGACGCGGCCGCGCGGTTCAAGGGCGACGGCGTCGCCCAGCAGGACAACAAGAAGGACATGTCCTGGCGCGAAAAGCCGGTGGGCGAGCGCCTGACCCATTCCCTCGTCCACGGCATCACCGAGTTCATCGAGCAGGACACGGAGGAGGCGCGCCAGCAGGCCGTGCGTCCGCTGCACGTCATCGAGGGGCCGCTGATGGACGGCATGAACCATGTCGGCGACCTGTTCGGCGCCGGCAAGATGTTCCTGCCGCAGGTGGTGAAGTCGGCCCGCGTGATGAAGCAGGCGGTGGCCTACCTCCAGCCCTTCCTCGAGCAGGAAAAGCGCGACATGGGCCTCGTGGACAAGCCCGCCGCCGGCAAGATCCTGATGGCGACGGTCAAGGGCGACGTCCACGACATCGGCAAGAACATCGTCGGCGTCGTGCTCCAGTGCAACAACTACGAGGTCATCGACCTCGGCGTCATGGTGCCGGCGCAGCGCATCCTGGACGAGGCCAGGAAGCATCAGGTCGACATCATCGGCCTGTCCGGCCTCATCACCCCCTCGCTGGACGAGATGGTGCACGTCGCCGCCGAGATGGAGCGCGAGGGCTTCTCCGTGCCGCTGCTGATCGGCGGCGCCACAACCTCGCGCGTCCACACGGCGGTGAAGATCCACCCGAACTACACGAAGGGCCAGACGGTCTACGTGCTGGACGCCTCGCGCGCCGTCGGCGTCGCCTCGGCCCTGCTCTCCGACGACCAGAAGGGCGCCTATATCGCCGACATCAAGACCGAATATGCCAAGATCGCCGAGGCCCACCTGCGCGGCGAGCAGGCCAAGCTGCGCATGCCGCTGGCGGATGCGCGCGCCAACCGCCTGAAGCTCGACTGGGAGGGCTACGTGCCGCCGAAGCCCGCCTTCATCGGCACGCGGGTGTTCGAGGACTACGACCTCGCCGACCTCGTCAGCGCCATCGACTGGACGCCGTTCTTCCAGACCTGGGAGCTGAAGGGCCGCTATCCCGCCATCCTGGACGACGACAAGTACGGCGAGGCGGCGCGCAACCTGTTCAAGGACGCGCAGGTGATGCTGCAGCGGATCGTCGGCGAGAAGTGGCTGACCGCCAAGGCCGTGGTCGGCCTCTGGCCGGCCAACACCGTGGGCGACGACATCGTCCTCTACGGCGACGAGGGCCGCACCCAGGAACTCGGCCGGCTGCATACGCTCCGCCAGCAGATCTCGCGCCGCGAGGGCCGCGAGCGCGCCCATATCGCGCTGGCCGACTACGTCGCCCCGGTGGGCACCAAGCCGGACTGGATCGGCGGCTTCGTCGTCACCGCCGGCATCGGCGAGGAGGCGCTGGCGAAGCGCTTCGAGGCCGCCAAGGACGATTATTCCTCGATCCTCGCCAAAGCGCTGGCCGACCGCCTGGCGGAGGCCTTCGCCGAGCGCATGCACCAGATCGTGCGCAAGCAGCTCTGGGCCTATGCACCCGACGAGACCACCTCGAACGAGGAGCTGATCCTCGAGCAGTACCGCGGCATCCGCCCGGCGCCCGGCTATCCGGCCCAGCCCGACCATACCGAGAAGGACACGCTGTTCCGGCTGCTCGACGCCGAGCGGGCCATCGGCGTGACGCTGACCGAGAGCCGCGCCATGTGGCCGGGCTCGTCGGTGTCGGGGCTCTACTTCGCCCATCCCGACAGCGCCTATTTCGGCGTCGGCAAGGTGGAGCGCGACCAGGTCGAGGACTATGCCCGCCGCAAGGGTTGGACGGTGGAGGAAGCCGAGCGCTGGCTCGCCCCCGTGCTCAACTACGACCCGGCCATCCTCAGGAGCCTGAGCGAAGCGGCCGAATAACGGCACCGGCGCCGTGACCGCGTTCGACCGCGAGATGGCCGAAGGTTCCGGGCGTCGCGCCGCGGCGCTCGCGGTCTTTGCCGTCGCCTTCGCCCTGCGCTTCGGCGCGGGGCTGCTCGCGCCCGGGATGCACCACCCGGACGAGATCTTCCAGTCGCTGGAACAGGCGCACAGGATCGTCTTCGGCTACGGCTTCGTGCCCTGGGAGTTCGAGCACGCCATCCGCTCGTGGATCCTGCCAGGGCTGCTCGCGGGCCTGATGCGGGCGAGCCTCGTGGCGGGCGAGGGCCCGCACGTCTACCTTCCCGTCATCCAGGCCGCCCTGTCGGCGCTCGGCGCGGCGGCCGCGACCTGCATCTTCCTCTGGGCGGCGCGCATCGCCGGCACGGGTCCCGCCCTCGTCGGCGCCGCGGTCGCGGTCTTCGCCCCCGAACTCGTCTATTTCGCTCCCCGCGCCCTGACCGAGGTGGTGGCCGGCCATCTCCTGGTCGTGGCGCTCTATCTCGCCTTCCCCGGGGACGAGGAGGACCGCGGGGGGAGGGCGCGGCTGGCGGTGGCCGGCCTGCTCTTCGGCCTCGCGGTGGCGATCCGCCTGCAGATGGCGCCGGCGGTGGCCGTGGCCGGGGCCTACGCGCTCTGGCGCCTGCCGCTGGCGCGGGCGCTGTGGATCGCCCTCGGCGGCATGGTGGCGGTCGCCTTCGCGGGTCTCGTCGACTGGTGGACCTGGGGGACGCCCTTCCTCTCCTATGCGCAGAATCTGCGCTACAACATCGGCCATGGGGTCGCCGCCCATTTCGGGATCGAGCCCTGGTACCAGTATCCGGCGCTGCTCGTCGTCACCTTCGGCGCGGCACTGGGCCTGCTGCTGCCACTGGCCTTCTGGGGTGCGCGGGCGAAGCCGCTTCTGGCAGCCCTCGTCCTCGCCATCTTCCTCGCGCACCAGCCGATCGGCCACAAGGAACTGCGCTTCCTCTACCCGCTGATGCTGCTGGTCGAGGCGCTGGCGGCGATCGGTCTCGCGCGGGCCGTGGCCTGGCTGGTCGAACGGGCGCCGCCCGGCCTCTTTCCCTGGGTGCCGGCGCGGGCGCGGCTGTGGTCGGCGGCCGGCCTCATGATCCTGGCGCTGGTGCTCGTCGGCCGGCTGGCGAACTTCATCCTTATCCCTGATCAGGGCCTCGCCTGGCTGCGGCACAGGGACATCGTCCAGTCGGCGCTGCACGTCTCGCGGCTGACGGGGGTCTGCGGCATCGGCAGCTACGACGTCGCCTGGGTCTGGAGCGGCGGCTATGCCCACATGCACCAGCCGGTGCCGTTCCACGCCACGACCTCGCTCGCCGAGTATCGTGAGGCGGCTCCGGCCTTCAACACCATCCTCTACCCGCGCGGGCAGGAGGAGGCCCTCGGGATCGTCGGTGGGGTCTGCTTCGGGTCACGTTGCGTGGCGCAGCGGCCGGGCACCTGTGTGGAGAGGCCGCTCGCGGCCCTGCCGCAGCAACCGCCGCAGATCCGCGACCTCACGCCCGTCAGGCGGCTCTGGCCGCCGGTGTTTCCGCCGCGCCCCTAAGCTGCGGCCTGTCCGCCGTCAGATCGTCACCTGCGTGCCGACCTCCACCACCCGGCCGGTCGGCAGGTGGAAGTAGTCGGAGGCGGAATTGGCGTTCACCGCCATGCCGATGAAGATGTAGTCCTGCCAGAGCGGCATGCCGAGCTTGCCGGAGGCCTTCAGGTGCCGTCGCGACAGGAAGAACGAGGTCGACATCATGTCGAACTTCAGCCCGTACTTCTTGCAGGCGATGAGCGCCTTCGGCACGTGCGGCGTCTCCATGTAGCCGAACCGCACCGTGAGGCGTGAGAAGCGGTCGTTGATCTTCTCGTAGCTGATGCGTTCGCTGTCGGGCAGGCGTGGCGTATCGACGCTCTTCACCGCCAGGAAGACGTTGTGCTCGTGCAGCACCTTGTTGTGCTTGAGGTTGTGCAG
>LNFH01000409.1 GCA_001464235.1 Rhizobiales bacterium Ga0077556
CCGGCCACCTGATGCGGCGGGCGCTTGTCGAAGCTCTTCAGGAGGTCGACCAGCGGCACCTCGATTCGGCGGGTCTTGTCGGCGAGGATCGCGGTTCCCTTCCGCCATGTCAGCATGAGGAACATGATCACCGCACCGATCACCAGCGGCACCCAGCCGCCGTCCACCAGCTTCAGCATGTTGGCGCCGAAGAAGATGAGGTGGATGACGATCAGCGGCACCATGATCACCACGGCCAGGACGATGTTCCACCGCCACAGCCGGCGGACCACGAACCAGGCGAGGACGGCGGTGATGAACATGGTGGCGGTGACGGCGATGCCGTAGGCCGAGGCGAGGCTCGACGAGTTCTTGAACAACAGCACCAGCGCCAGCACGCCGATGAGCAGGCCCCAGTTCACGGCCGGCATGTAGATCTGGCCGGCCTGCTCCTCCGAGGTGTGGCGGATGGCCATGCGCGGCAGCAGGCCGAGCTGGATGGCCTGCCGCGACAGGGAGAAGGCGCCGGTGATCACCGCCTGGCTGGCGATGATGGTGGCGAGCGTCGCCAGAACCACCATCGGCAGCAGCGCCCATGACGGCGCCAGCAGGTAGAAGGGGTTGGTGAGCTTGGACGGGTCGGCCAGCACCATCGCGCCCTGGCCGAGATAGTTCAGCGTCAGGGCGGGGAAGACGAGGCAGAACCAGGCCCACTGGATCGGCTTGCGGCCGAAATGGCCGAGATCGGTGTAGAGCGCCTCGCCGCCGGTGACGGCGAGGAAGACGGCGCCGAGGGCGAGCAGGCCGATGGTGCCGTTGTTGGCGACGAAGACGAGGCCGTAATAGGGGTTGAAGGCGTGAAAGACGCCGAGGTCGTCGGCGATGTGGATGGCGCCGATCAGCGCCATGGCGAGGAACCAGACGATGCAGATCGGACCGAAATAGCGGGCGACGCTGGCGGTGCCGTGGCTCTGCACCGCGAAGATGCCGACGATGACGACGACCGTCAGCGGCAGGATGTAGGGCTCGAAGACCGGGGTCACCAGCTTGAGGCCCTCCAGCGCCGAGAGCACCGAAATGGCCGGCGTGATGGCGGCGTCGCCGTAGAACAGCGCCGCGCCGGCCATGCCGAGCAGCGCCACGGTGTAGCTCGGCTTGCCCATGGCGCGCTGGGCGAGGGCGACGAGGGTGAGGATGCCGCCTTCGCCCTTGTCGTCGGCGCGCAGCAGCAGCAGCACGTATTTGCCGGTGATGATGAGGATCAGCGACCAGAGGATGAGCGAGAGGACGCCGAGCACGGTCTCGCGGCTCGGCGGGCCCATGGCCCCGTGGCCGGTGGCGGCGACCACCGCCTCGCGGAAGGCGTAGAGCGGGCTGGTGCCGATGTCGCCGTAGACGACGCCGACCGAGCCGACGAGCAGGCCCCAGAAGCTCGCCTGGGAATGGCCGTGGCCATGGCCGTTCTCGACGGTCCGCACCTGACCTTCGGTTCGAAGTTCCCGGGCCGGACCGCCGTCGGCCTCAGCCGGCTTCGGGGCGCCGGCCGCCGTGTCTTCTGCCATCGGATCGAAACCTTTGGGACGGTCTGGTTGGAGCTCCTGAGAGCGCGCGCTTGACCTTAAGCTGCGCCATCTCTCTGCCGGCATCAATCAGGACGGTGCACCGACCTCATCTCGCGCCGGATGCTGCCGATCGCCACGGTCCCGTGTCGGGTACACGGAACAGGACGGCCTCCGGCGGCATGCTTCTACTCTTCCGCCGAAGCCGGATCAATGGGTCCCGTCGCCGCGTCAGCGCACCAGGGTGTCGCGGCGTTGAGTCATGTCGATGACGCGGATCGCAGGCTGGCTGGCGGAGACGGGAATCGAGACGGCGGTGGGCTCGGTGACCTCGGCCGTCCGGCTCGCGGCGGCTGCGCGCGTCGACCGCGGGAGGCGTCCCACAGGGGCGGAGAGGCCGCTGTCGCCGGCCTGGATGCCCGCCTGAATCTCGTCGACCCGGCGCCTCACGTCGGCCGGCAGTCGGCCGTAGGAGCGGGCCGTCACGAAGTCCCGGGGCTGGTAGGGAAAGCGCGCCGCGCCGCGGAACACCTGCACGCCGGTTTCGGTGACGACCACGTCGCCGGGGCGCAGGGTCACGTCGTGGGTGATCGGCAGGCGGGCGAGGCCGTTGGCCGCCGCGCCCTGGCAGGAGCAGGTGCGCTCCAGCCCTTGGCGGAAGCGGAAGGCGGTGCGCAGGGCCGAATAGGTCTGGCCGCGGGAATTGACCGCGTCCTCGATGCTGCCCTGGCGGCTCACCGAGTAGAGCGCGACCTCGGCACCGGGGCACATGGCGTTGCAGCTGTCCTGCTGCGCCTGGCGGGCGTCGCCGGATGTGGCCGGACCCATGGGGAAGAAGAAGCCGTCGCAGGTGCGCACGCAATAGGCGCGGGGACCACCGACGTTCTCGCCGGTCGCCGTCCGGCTCTGTTCGGATTGGCTGCGGGTGGCGCCGCGGCCGTCCTCGCCGGGACGGACGGTGATCTCCGGAACCTGACGACGGCTGCCGCCGCCGAAGAGGGAGAAGAAGCCGAAGCCGTCACCGCGGCTCGGGGCAGCGGCCGCCCGCCCGGTTTCGCCGCGGGCGATGGCGTAGAACTCGTCACGGTCCTGGGCGGCGGCGGGGCCGGGGGCTCCCAGGGCGACGGCGAGGGTGGCGAGCAGGGCCAGGCGCGGCATTCGCGAGGTCATCGGTCCAACCTCCGGCTGGGGCGACCGCCGGACGCCGGCGGGATCCCCACCGGGAAACGGGCCAACACATCGGCCCTCCCGCGGGATCGCCGAACCCATAGCGGTATGATGTTGCGGGACCGTGTCGCCAACCCGCGGGCGCCGTCACAGGCGCCGGGCGCAACCGATTTAGCGGCCGGGGCTTTCGCCTCGACCGCGGTGGTCCCTGCAAGGCTCAGAATGCGCCGAAGAGAATGGCCCCGACAAAGGCGAATGCGGCGCACGCGTAGACGATGTTGACGTGACGCACGAGTTCCACGGCTGATCTCCCAAACAGGAACCGGGTTCCCGAAGCTATGCCGGCTCGCGACGGTCCGCCAAGCGGATTCTGAGGATATCCAGAGATCTTGAGCGTTCGAAGACGGCACTGCCGAGGCTCCCGATTGACTCGATTGCAGAAATTCCGACGGTCAACGCGGGTTGTTGGGTGAGGGTTCCTGACGCTTCCCGCACCGGGAGCCGGCGCGCGGGGGTACAGGTATCCGGGGAAGGAAGCCACGAATCGCGCTTGACGTGTGGCGAAGCAGATGTCACGCCTGTTTACATCATGGCTCGTCTTCCCGATACCGAACTGTCCGAACGCCGGGGCTACCATCACGGCAACCTGCGCGAGGCCCTTCTGGAGGCCGCCCGCCGCCTGATCGCGGAACGGGGGCCCGCCGGCTTCACCCTGTCGGATGCGGCCAAGCTCGCTGGCGTGTCGCCGGCGGCGCCCTACCGGCACTTCAAGGACCGCGAGGCGCTGCTCAAGGAAATCGCCATGCAGGGATTCGCGGCGCTGGGACAGCGTCTCGGGGCCGCGGCCAAGGCGGGGGGACCTGACGGCTTCCTCGCCATGGGGCGGGCCTATCTCGCCTTCGCCCGTGAGGAACCGGCCTACTACGCGGCCATGTTCAACACCGGCCATCCCGGCGGCGGCCCTTCGGGTGATGATCCCGGTTTCAACGCCCTCCAGCAGGCCGTCGGCCGGGCCCTCGGCATCACCGACCCGCAACGGGTCAAGATGGCGGCGACGCTGGTCTTCGCGCTGACCCATGGCCTCGCCTCCCTGTCGGCACCGGGCTCCATCGCGATGCCCGGCGGAATGGACGATCCGGAGCGCATGCTGGACGTGGGCGTCGGCGCGCTGCTGAGCGGCCTCGGCAAGACGCTCTGAGCGGCCACTGATCCAGCCGGAACGCCAGACGGAGCCGGAGCACCCCCGGTGTGCCGCTCCCGCATGTCGGCATCATGTAAATGGAGTTGACATACTGCGCGAGAATGATAATATATTTCACATTAACACTCATGGAGAGCGTCAATGACCTGCGTTCATCACACAACCCCGCGCATGCCGGCTTTCCACGGCGGCTGGCGCGGTGCCGCCGAGCGGCGCTGGCACCCCGTGGAACTGACCGCGATGATCGTCGGATTCGTCCTGTTCTGGCCGATCGGCCTCGCCATCCTCGCCCGGAAGAAGTGGATGGGTGACGCGCCCCGCCGCCACGACCGCCAGCAGGTGCTGCTGGGTCCGGCGGACACGGGCAACGTCGCCTTCGAGGACTACAAGCGCCAAGAGCTGGAAAGGCTGGAGGCGGAGCGTCGTCGGCTGTTCGAGGCGCAGGACGAGTTCGCCGGCTATCTCGACCGGCTGAAGCGCAGCCGCGACCGCGCGGAATTTGACCAGTTCATGGCCGAGCGGGCGGCGCCTCCGCGCCCCGCTGCCTGAGGTCAGGCGAGCGCCCGCATCATCGCGACGACGAGACTGACGGCACCGCTGGCGACGGCGGTGCCGAATTTCATCGCCGAGACCCAGGGGAGGATGGCGGCGACGTCGGCGAGCCCGGCATAGGCGACCGCGAGCAGCAGGTTCTCGCCGAGGTCCACCGCCGCATAGGCGAGCGGCAGGGCGAGGAGCAGGCGGTGCGTGCGCTCGTTGACCGGGATGTCCCGGGTGACGAGACCCGCCGTCAGCAGCAGCGCGGAGGCGACGGCCGCCACCAGCGGCAGGTCGAGGAGGAGGCCGGCGAGAGCGCGGCCCCGCAGCGACCAGATCGCATCGAGATAGTCGCGGAACTCCGCGGCGCTGTAGCCGCCGTGCCGCGTGTCCGGGCGCAGGGGCCGCAGGCAGGCGAGACCTTCGCAGGGGGTGGCGCGCAGGGCCGCCTCGATGGGGGCATGGACGAGGGCGCCGGCGAGCCAGAGGCCGAGGACCGCCGCGAGCGCCAGCGCCAGGCGCGCGGGCGTCGCGCCCCCTGCGATGGCGGCGGCGGCGCCGAGCGGCGTCACAGTCCCTTCGCCTCCATCCAGACCACGATGCGGCCCGTGAGACTGCGGGCGATGGGGATGGCGATGTAGGCGGCGACCGCGGCGGCCGGCCAGGCGATGACGAAGGCCGTCATCCAGCGGCGGAAGAAGTCGGCGGGAAAGCCGAGATTGAGCCAGGTGATCAGCGCGGTCATCAGGAACGCCATGACGGCGGCCATGAGGATGGGCTGGATGATCGCGGCTTTGGGCGGCATGGCAGGCTCCGGAATGCAGGCAGGATCACTGCCGCCTGCGGCGCCGCGATGCAAGGGCGGAGCCGCGTCAGTCCGACGATTGCTCGTTGAGACGGCGCATCAGCCGGCGGTTCTGCCGCTCGAGCGTCTTGAGTTTGTCGACCAGCGAATCCGCGCCGAGGCCCGCGGCTTCGACGAAGGCCACGCCGATGTCCGGCAGCCGGCGCCAGACCACGGTGCAGTCGAAGGTCTCGCCCTTCTGCGGGATTTTCAACTGGAAGTGATCGGGCAGGTCGTTCACGCCGCCGCAGTCGAGCCGGGCCCCCTTCGTCGTGAAGTTGCGCACCGTGCACTCGGTCGAACGCAGGCCGCCCGGGAACAGGACCGTTCCCTTCCAGAAGGTGCGAGAGCGCTGGGTGGCGCGTCGCTCGGTGGCGGCGGTCGTAGACACGAAGGGACAACCCTGTGGAGGGACGCGACGGGGCCAGCCTAGCTGCGAGCCATTAACCGTCCGTTGACACCGCCGCGGAGGCGAAACGGCCGCGATAGGTCTTGGGCCGCGGCGGGGCATAGCCGCCGGCCTTCGAGGTCCTGAGCCCGAGGGCGTGCAGGCTCTCGGCGAGCTTCACCGCTGCGGCCACGCCGTCGATCACCGGCACGCCATGCTCCGCCGAGAGGGCCGCCGCCAGGTCCGCCATGCCGGCGCAGCCGAGGACGATGGCCTCGGCGCGGTCCTCGGCCTTGGCGCGCGCGATCTCCGCGGAAATGCGGGCGCGGGCGTCGGAGGCGGGGTTCTCGAGCTCCAGCACCGGCACCTCGCAGGCGCGCACGCGGCCGCAGCGGTGGGCGAAGCCGTATTTGTGGACGTTGTGCTCCAGCGCCGGCACCGACACCGCCAGCGTGGTGACGACGGTGAACTTCGTCGCGAGCAGCGTCGCCATGTGCATGGCGGCCTCGCCGATGCCCACCACCGGCACCGCCATCAGGGAGCGGGCGGCATCGAGCCCGGTATCGTCGAAACAGGCGATGACGAAGGCGTCTGAGGCGGGCCGCGCCCGCATTTCCTCGAGCATGCCGGGGATGGAATAGACCTCGTCGTAATAGCCCTCGATGGAGACGGGGCCGTGATCCGGATTGACCGCCTCGATCACGGTGCCCGCCGCGGCGACGGCCCGCGCCGCCTCGCCGATGGTGTGGGTCATGGAGGCGGTGGTGTTCGGATTGACGATGGTCAGGTGCATGGCGGCGGTGAAGGAGGCTCGGGATGGCGGGAGCCGTATCGTGCCACGCCGCACCCGACGCAATGAAGCGGAAACGCACCGCGTCCAGAACGGGACCATCGCAACCCTTCCGGGAGTTCGCGACGTGCGCGTTCCGGTCCTCGTCGTCCTCGCCTTCCTGCCAGCCGCAGCCCTCGCGGAGCCGGGGGAGGGCGACTGCCGGCGCGAATCGTTCACCGCCGGTGAGCCGCTGGAGGCGGCGCTCGTGCGCAACGAGGGGACGCGGCTGCCCTTCGTGAAGAACGCCGCCGACCAGGAGGGCTGCCCGTCGGCGGCGGAGACCTGCCGCGAACGTGCCTATCTGGTCCCCGGCAACGGCGTCATCGCCGGCCGCAGCCACCAGGGGTTCCGCTGCGCCATCTACATCGCGTCCAACGGTCAGGCGCGGGCCGGCTGGCTGCCTGCGGCCGGACTGATCACCCTGCCGGCCGCCCACGATCCCGATTTCGCCGGCAAGTGGCGCGCGGGACCGGAGCAGTCCATGTCCATCCGCCGCGACGGCGGCAACTGGCAGCTCGACGGGCAGGCGACCTATGGCGCGCAGGATCCGGAGCGGCTGCGGCGCGGCGCGGTCAACATCGGCGACGTCTCCGCCACGGTCGCGCGGACCGGTGCGGACGGTCCGACGCGGCTCGCCTTCACCGTGGGCGACGACGGGACGCTGCCCTACGACAAGGGCGACGAGAGTGCCTGCCGGATGCGGATGCAACTCGTCGGGCCTTGGCTGGTGGTGACCGACAACCTGCGCTGCGGCGGCGCCAACGTGACGTTCACCGGCATCTACCGCCGCACGCCATGAGGCCGCCCGGCGCGGTCACTTGAGCCGAACCGCCCTTGCCTCTGGCCCTCAGGCCGGGACAGGCGCGGTCGCGTCGGTCCTGAAGCAGCGCGCCTCGTGGCCCGCGCCGACGGCGACGGGCTCGGGCGTCGCCTCCGAGCAGGCCTGCAGGGCGAGTTTGCAGCGCGGCGCAAACGAGCAGCCGGGCGGCAGGTTGGCGAGGTCCGGCGGGGAGCCGGGAATGGCGTCGAGCCGCGTGCCCTTGGTCATGGCGTCGTGGGCGCGGCTCTTGAGGAGGCCGATCGTATAGGGATGGCGCGGCGCCCGCAGGATGTCGCGGATCGGCCCGGTCTCGACGATGCGGCCGCCATACATGACCGCGACCCGGTCGGCGACCTCGACGGCGACGCCGATGTCGTGGGTGACGAAGATGACGGCGATGCCGAATTCGCGCTGGAGCTCGCGGATCAGCAGCAGAATCTGAATCTGCACGGTGGCGTCGAGGGCGGTGGTCGGCTCGTCGGCGAGCAGCACCTTCGGATTGCAGGCGAGCGCCAGGGCGATCATGGCGCGCTGGCGCATGCCGCCGGACATCTCGTGGGGATAGTTGTCCAGGCGCCGCTCGGGGGAGGGGATGCGCACGCGCTCGAAGAGGTCGAGCGCCCGCTTCTTCGCGTCGCCATAGGCGCCCCCGTCGTGCTTGACGATGGTTTCGGCGATCTGGTGGCCGAGCGTGTAGACGGGATCGAGGGCGAGCGCCGGCTCCTGAAAGATCATGGAGACGTCGCGGCCGCGGAAGGCCTGCAGGTCCTTCGGGCCGAGCGCCAGCACGTCCTTGCCGCCGACGGTGATGGAGCCTTCGACGCGCGTGCGCTTCTCGGGGTTGAGGCGCAGCATGGCCCGAAGCGTCACCGACTTGCCCGAACCGGATTCGCCGAGGATGGCGAGGGTCTCGCCGCGGTCGAGGGCGAGGTCGACGCCGTTGATGGCGCAGATGGGCTTGGGGCCGCCGGTGAAGGTGACCCTGAGGTTGCGGATGTCGACGAGGGGCGGGGTGGTCAGCATGTCATGGCCCTCAGGCAGCCGCCGCCGCGGGGGGCGCCATGGTGTGGCCGGAGCCCGGTTCCGAGCGCAGGCAGGCGACGTCGTGCAGCGTGGCGGCGCGGGTCAGCACCGGCTCGCGCTGGGAACAGACACCCTCGGCAAAGGTGCAGCGGGTGTGGAAGCGGCAGCCGGGCGGCGGGTCGATGGGGTTCGGCGGATCGCCGAAGAGCGGTGCCTGTTCCGTGCGGTTGTCCGGGTCCATGGTCGGCATGGAGCGGGTGAGGGCGCCGGAATAGGGATGGAAGGGGTCGTCGAAGATCGCCTCGGAGGGGCCGATCTCCGCCACCTTGCCGAGATACATGACCATGACCCGGTCCGACATGTAGCGGACGACGTGAAGGTCGTGGGAGATGAAGATGTAGGTGAGTTTGAACTCCTCCTTGAGGTCGAGGAGGAGGTTGAGCACCTGGGCCTCGACCGACTTGTCGAGGGCGGAGACCGCCTCGTCGAGGATGACGACCTTCGGCTGGAGGGCGAGCGCGCGGGCAATGTTGATGCGCTGGCGCTGGCCGCCCGACAGCTCGTGCGGATAGCGGCCGGCGAAGCGCGTTGGCTCGAGCCCGACCTTTGCGAGCAGGTCGCGGGCGCGCTCGATGGCCTCGCGCTGCGGCACGCCGTGTACCTGCGGACCGAAGGCGATGGAGCTCTCGATGGTCAGGCGGGGATTAAGGGAGGCGTAGCTGTCCTGGAAGACCATCTGCACCTGGCGGCGATATTCGGTCAGCGACAGGTCGGGCGAGCCGACCTTGGCGCCGTCGAAGAGGATCTCGCCGGCGGTCGGGTCCATCAGGTGCATGAGCAGCCGGGCGGTGGTGGACTTGCCGCAACCGGATTCGCCGACGATGCCGAGGGTTTCCCCGTCGATGACGTCGAAGTCGATGCCGTCGACCGCGCGCACCACCTTCTTCGGGCCGAAGAAGCCGCCGGCGATGGGGAAGTGCTTGACGAGGCTGCGGACGGTGAGGAGGGGAAGGCTCATACCTTGACATCCATGGCGTTGCGCAGCCCGTCGGCGAGCACGTTGAAGGAGATCGAGGTGATGAAGATCATCACGCCGGGCAGGGCCGCGACCAGCGGCTGGTTGTAGATCGCCGTGCGTAGGGTGTTGAGCATCAGGCCCCATTCGGGCTCGGGCGGGCGAACGCCGAGGCCGAGGAAGGACAGGCCGGAGGCCAGGATCATCGACACCGAGATGAGGCCGGTCGCATAGACGAAGATCGGGCCGAGCACGTTGCCGAGCACGTGGACGCGGATGATGGTCAGCCCATTGGCGCCGGAGGCGCGCGCGGCCTCGACGTAGTCGCGGTTGCGCACCTGCGTCGTCACGGCCTCCGCCACGCGAGCGATGGGCGGGATGAAGACGACGGTGAGCGAGACCAGCGCGTTCTGGATGCCGGCGCCGAGTGCCCCCGACAGCGCCACCGCGAGGAGCACGGAGGGGAAGGCGTAGAACACGTCGATGGTGCGCATCATCACCGTGTTGGTCTTGCCGCCGACATAGCCGGCGACGATGCCGATGAGGCTGCCGACGCCGAAGGCCATCAGCACCGGCGTGACGCCCATCATGAGGGAGTAGCGGGCGCCGTAGATGAGGCGCGAGAGCATGTCCCGGCCGAGCTCGTCGGTGCCGAGCGGGAAGCCGGTGGTGCCGACCGGCCGCAGGCGGCGGATGGTGCGGCCGGCATAGGGGTCCATGGGGGCGATGAGCGGCGCGAAGACCGCCATGAGGATCAGCAGGAGGACCAGGATGCCCGCCGCGATGGCGAGCTTGTCCTTGCCGAAGCGCTTGATCACGCCGGACCAGTAGCCAGGCGAGCGCTCGATCGGCGCGACGGTCTTGGCGGGGTCCTTCGGCAGGAGCGAGGCGACGGAGGTCATCGGGTCAGCTCCTCTGGATGCGCGGATCGATGGCCGTCTGGATGACGTCCACGATGAGGTTGAGGAGGACGAAGAAGAGCGCGAGCACGAGGATCGTGCCCTGCAGCAGCGGCAGGTCGCGCTGGAAGATCGCGGCGTTGAGAAGGAAGCCGGTGCCGGGCCAGGAGAAGACCGTCTCGATGAGGATCGAGCCGCCGAGGAGATAGCCGAGCTGCAGGCCCATGACCGCGAGGGCGGTGGGGGCGGCGTTCTTCACTACGTGGCCGAAGATGCCGAACTCCGAGAGGCCCTTGGCGCGCAGGGCCGGCACGAAGTCCTGGCTCAGGATGTCGGCGACGAGGGCGCGGATGGTGCGCGCCACGATGCCCATGGGAATGACGCTCATGGTGACGGCGGGCAGGATCAGGTGGCGGAAATGAGCCCAGTCGGGCTGCCAGTCGGAGGAACCGCCGGGTCCCGCGCCGGTCGGCGGCAGCCAGTTGAGCTGCACCGAGAAGATGATGACCAGCACCATGCCGAGCCAGTAGTGCGGCACGGAGACGCCGATCACCGAGAGGATGGAGGCGATCTTGTCGATGGGGCTGTTGCGGAAATAGCCGGCGACGAAGCCGAACAGGAGCCCGAAGAAGAAGCCGAGGAGGGTGGCGACGAAGGAGAGCAGCAGGGTGTTCTTCACCGCCCGCAGCACCTCGCTGGACACGGCGCGGCCGGTGGCGATGGAGGTGCCGAGGTCGCCCTGCAGGGCGCGCCAGCACCACAGCAGGAACTGCTCGTAGTAGGGCCGGTCGAACCCGTAGGCCTTCATCATCTGCTGCTTCAGCTGTTCCGAGGCATCCGGCGGCAGCACCGACACCAGGGGGTCGCCGGGGGCGATGTGCACGAGGCCGAAACAGACGATCGACACGCCGATGACGATCGGGATCGTGTAGACGAGGCGTTTGCCCAGATAGGTCAGCATGCGGTGCGTCCTGCGGCCGGCGTCATGCGACGGTGACCGGGGTGATGTCCTGGTACCAGTTCTGGGCCTGGACGAACCCCTTCACCCGCGGCGAGAGGGCACGCGGCGCGACGTCGTGGGCGACGAACAGGAACAGCGCCTCGTCGACGAATTTCTCATGGGCGCGCTGGATGGCGGCGAGCTGTTCGCCGGCGTCGAAGGACGACCGGATCTTCGCCAGGCGGGCATCCATGTCGGGATCGACGTAGTAGCCCCAGTTGGTGCCCGCGGGGGGCAGGAGGCCCCCGTCGAGATGGCGGATGAGGGCGGTGAACGGGTCCTGGCTGAAATAGGACGAGTTGGTGGAATGGGCGCCGCGGGAGGAGGGGTGCTTGGCGCCGGCGCGCCAGGAGCTCACCAGCGCGTTCCAGTCCATGACCTCGAACTCGACCTTGATGCCGATCTCGCCGAGGTTCTGCTGGATGAGCTCGTTCATCACCAGCGGCTGCATCTGGCCCGACCCGGAGGGCGAGATGATCGCCTTGACGGAGAGCGGCTTCGACGGGCCGTAACCTGCCTCGGCCATCAGCTTCAGGGCGGCGGGAACGTCGGTCTTCACGTCGAAGGAGGGCTTGCCGAACCAGGGGCTCGACGGTGGCACCATGCCCTTGGCGGGCAGCATCATGCCGCCGAGAAGTTCCACCATGCCGGCGCGGTCGACGGCGAGGTTGGCGGCCTTGCGGATGCGGACGTCGTTCCAGGGCGAGCCCTCGACCCGGCTGAAGTGCCAGGTCCAGTTGTGCGGATAGACGTTGGAGGTGATCTGCATGCCGCGGGAGCGCAACTGCGCGAGGGCGTCGGTGGCGGGCGCCTCGATCCAGTCCACCTGGCCGGAGAGGAGCGCGGCGGTGCGCGCGTTCGGCTCGGGCATCGGCACCAGGACGACGCGCTCGAGCTTCGGGCGCCGCGCGGGGTTCCAGTAGGCGGCGTTGGGGATCAGCTCCAGCCGCTCGCGCGGCGTGTAGCGGTCGACCTTCCAGGGACCGGTGCCCGAGGGCGCGCGCAGGAAGGCGTCCCAGTTGCGCCCGACCTTCTCCCACTGCGCCGGGGAGGACATCAGGATCCAGGAGATCTCGTAGGGAAAGAGCGCGTTCGGTGAGGACGACACGAACTCGACCGTCATCGGGTCGAGCGCGCGGTAGCTCTTCACCGAGGGGATGCGCGTGCGGCCCTGGCCGGACTGGCGGGGGTCGTGCTGAGCAGAGTCGGCCTTCAGGATCTTGTCGAAGTTCCAGATGACGGCGGCGGCGTCGAAGGCGGAACCGTCGTGGAAGGTCACGCCGGGGCGCAGGACGAAGGTCCAGCGGGTCGGATCGGCCGGATCGACCTTCCAGGACGTGGCGAGGCCCGGAATGAGACCGCCCGGCGCGTCGGCCTTGGTCAGGTCCCAGAGGATCAGGGAATCGAAGACGTTGTAGCCGACGAAGCGCATGCCCTCGGCGCCCTGGTCGGTCTGCCCGTTGGGAAGCGGAATGTCCGAGGCGGTCATGGCGATGCGCAGGACGTTCGCGCCCTGGGCACTGACCTGCGACAGGTCGAAGACGGAAGCACCAGCCGCAGCCGCGGCGCCGGCAAGGATCTGCCGCCTGTCGAACGAAGGCATCGGGACCTCGGGACCTGTCGGGGGAGAAACCGGGCGGCCCTCGTGAGGCCGCCCGGCGTGAGGCTGGAGGCTCAGGAGCCCGGACGGATGTCCATCGGCGCGATGTCGATGAACCACGAGCGCGGCTGCACGACGCCGGTGACGCGGGGCGACATGGCGCGCGGGCCGACGTCGTGGGCGACCCACAGGAACGGCGCTTCCTCGACGATCCGCTTGTGGAGGGCGGCCAGGGCATTGTCGCGGCCGGTATCGTCGAAGGTCGAGCGGGCGGTGGCGGCGAGCTGGTCGAACTCGTCGGAGTTGAAGAAGCCCCAGTTGTTGGAGGCCGGCGGGTTGGTCTGCCGCGTCACGAAGCGGATCATGGCGAAGAAGGGATCCATGGCCGCGAAGGTGACGTTGGTGGCGTTGGCGCCGCGGGCATTGGCGTGGCCCGCGCCCTCACGCCAGTTGGTGAAGACCGCGTTCCACTCCGCGACCTCCAGCTCGACGTTGAAGAAGCACTCCTTCAGCGCCTGCTGCAGCCACTCGTTCATGACGATCGGCTGCATCTGGCCGGAGCCGGAGGCCGAGGTCAGCACCTTGACGCTGAGCGGGCGGGCGGCGGAGAAGCCGGCCTCCTGCATCAGCTTCTGGGCGGCCGGCAGGTCGTACTTGATCTGGAAGGACGGGTTGCCCCACCAGGGATGGCCCGGCGGAACGGTGCCGACCGGCACCTCCATCAGGCCGCCCAGCAGCTCCTTCAGCTCGGCGCGGTTGATGCAGAGGTTGGCGGCGTGGCGGACGCGGCGGTCGAGCCAGGGCGAGCCTTCGCGGAACGAGAACTGCCAGGGCCAGACGTGCGGCTGGGCGTTGGTGTAGAGCGTGAAGCCGCGCTGCTTGATCTGCGGCACGGAGTCAGGCGCCGGCGCCTCGATCCAGTCGACCTGGCCCGAAAGCAGGGCGGCGGTGCGGGCGTTCGGCTCGGGCAGCGGAAGCAGGACGACGCGGTCCACCTTCGGCCGGCGGGCGGCGTCCCAGTAGTCCTTGTTGGCGACCATCTCGAAACGCTCGCGCGGCACGAGGCGCACGCCGCGGAACGGGCCGGTTCCCGAGGGAGCGGCGGCGAAGGCGGTCCAGGCGGCCGCGGCGCGGGCCTTCGGATCGGCGACGGAGGCCGGAACCTCGCCCAGCAGCTTCTGCCAGTGCGTCGGCGACGCCATGAACAGGTTGGTGAGGTTGATCGGCAGGAACGAGTCCGGGTTGCGGGTCGTCAGCTCGACGGTGAGGTCGTCGATGGCGCGGGCCGAGGCGAGGTTCGGCATGCGCGAGACGGTGACGCCGACCTGGCTCTGGTCGAAGTGCGGGGCGTTCTGGTCCAGCACCTTCTGGACGTTCCAGACCACCGCCGCGGCGTTGAAGGGCGAGCCGTCGTGGAACTTCACGCCCGGGCGCAGGCGGAAGACCCACTTGTTCTTGTCGGTCGCGTCGACCGCCCAGGACAGGGCGAGGCCCGGCATGATGACGGAGGCGGCGTCGGCCTTCGACAGGTCCCAGTGGACCAGCGCGTCATACATCGGGATGCCGGTGAAGCGGTTGCCCTCGAAGCCCTGGTCGGGCTGGCCGTGGGTCCGCGGAATGTCCGCCGCCGTCATGCCGATGCGCAGGACCTTTTCCTGGGCCATGGCGGAGGCCGAGGTCAGCAGCGCACCCGCAAGGGCGAAGGCGCCGGCTATGAACGCCGGACGAAATATGGATCGCATACGAAGTCTCCCTGATACTTCCTCGTCCGGACTGGCAAGGCACATGCCAGCCATTCCAAAGAGCCGGTTGATCCGGCTTCCTGGCGC
>LNFH01000410.1 GCA_001464235.1 Rhizobiales bacterium Ga0077556
CTGCTGCTGATCCAGGGCAGCGGTCCGACCGACAGGGACGGCAACCAGCCGCCCCATCTCGTCACGGATCTCCTGAAGGACCTCGCGCGGCTCCTGGCCGAACGCGGCATCGCCAGCCTGCGCTGCGACAAGCGCGGCATGGGTGCCGTTGCCGCCAGCCTGCCGACGGAACCGGCGGCCCTCGCCGACTTCGTGCGCTGGGACCATTTCGTGGAGGATGCCCGGCTCGCGCTCGCCCAACTGGCGGCGCAGGAGGGCGTGGACGCGCGGCGGGTCGGCATCCTCGGCCACAGCGAGGGCGGGCTGATCGCGCTCGATCTCGCCGCGGGCGGACGCGCGCAGCCGGCCATGCTGATCCTGGCGGCCACCACCGGCCGTCCCATCGCCGCGGTGTTGCGCGAGCAGCTCGCAAGGCTCGGGCGCCGGCAAGGCGCACCGGAGGCGGCCCTGGATGCCCTGCTCGCCGAGAACGACGCCATCCTGGCGGGGCTGGCGGCCGGCGCCGGCTATCCCGAGACCGTGTCGCCGGGGCTCGCGGGGCTCTATGCGCCCTATCTCCGGCGCTACTGGGAGGGGTTCGCCGCCCGCGACCCGGCGATCCTCGCCTCACGTTGCGTCTGCCCGGTCCTGGTCCTGGCCGGGAGCGCCGACGTTCAGGTGTCGGCCGATCGCGATGTGCCGGCGCTGGCTGCGGCGCTGGCCGGGCGCGGCGCAGCGGCCCGGCACGCGGTGGAGGTCCTCGCCGATGCCAGCCACAATCTCAAGGCGGTCGCCGGTCCGGACGATCCCGGCCATGGCGGTCCCCTTCATCCCGGCGTGCGGCCGGCGCTCGAGGCATGGCTGGCGGAGAACGGCTGGCTCTGAAGGGCGCACGCTTCGCCTTCGCAAGGAGGACGGCCAAGGGGGCCGGCCGGTCCCGGAAGCTTAGCCGGGAATACTGCAGCGCAGCACGCCGGGGATGGCGCGAACCTTGACTTTCCGCCCCCCGGATCGCATAGAATTGACCGCGCCGCCCTTCGGGGCGGCCGTTTTTTTCTGGGTTTCCGGGAGTTTCGACGGGAGGTCGAAGTGATCACGCCGCTGATGCCGAACTAGCTGGCTGGTGACGGCGGACGGGCGACGAGTCCTCGACTTCGGCGCCGGCATCGCGGTGAATTCCCTCGGCCATTCGCACCCGCATCTCGTCGAGGCGCTGGTGCAGCAGGCGCAGAAGGTCTGGCACGTCTCCAACCTGCACAACGTGCCGGAGGCGGAGCGGCTGGCGAAGCGGCTGATCGAGGCGACCTTCGCGGACTCGGTGCTGTTCTGCAATTCGGGTGCGGAAGCCAACGAGGGCGCCATCAAGATGGCGCGCAAGTACCACGCCGTGCGCGGCGAGGAGAACCGCTACCGCATCATCACCTTCGAGGGGGCCTTCCACGGCCGCACGCTCGCCACCATCGCCGCCGGCGGCCAGAAGAAGTACCTTGAGGGCTTCGGCCCGAAGGTCGAGGGCTTCGACCAGGTGCCGTTCGGCGACCGCAAGGCGCTGGAGGCGATGATCGGCCCGGACACGGCGGCGCTGATGATCGAGCCGATCCAGGGCGAGGGCGGCCTGCGCGAGGTTCCGACCGAGGAGCTGCGCTACCTGCGCGAGCTCTGCGATGCCAACGGCCTCCTGCTGATCTTCGACGAGGTGCAGACCGGCGTCGGCCGCACCGGCAAGCTGTTCGCCCATGAATGGGCGGGCGTCACGCCCGACATCATGGCGATCGCCAAGGGCATCGGCGGCGGCTTCCCCATGGGCGCCGTGCTGGCGGTGGAGAAGTGCGCCGCCGTCTTCACGCCCGGCACCCACGGCACCACCTTCGGCGGCAATCCGCTGGCGGCGGCTGTCGGCAATGCCGTGCTCGACGTCATCCTCGAGCCGGGGTTCCTGGAAGAGGTTCAGCGCAAGGCCCTGCTGTTCAAGCAGAAGCTCGCCGGCCTCGTCGACCAGCATCCCAAGGTCTTCGAGAGCGTGCGCGGCGCGGGCCTGCTCACCGGACTCAAATGCGTCGTCCCCAACGGCGACGTGACCGCCGAGGCGCGCCGTGCGGGCCTCCTGGTGGTGCCGGCCGGCGACAACGTCATCCGCCTCATCCCGCCCCTCGTCGTCTCCGATGCCGAGATCGACCTCGCCGTCGGCATGCTCGACAAGGCGGCGGCGAGCCTCGAGGCGCAGATGGTCAAGGGAGCGGCCGAGTGACCCATGCTCCCCGTCATTTCGTCGACCTCGCCGATTTCGGCGGGGCCGAGCTGAAAGCCATTCTGGACAAGGCAGGCGCGCTCAAGCGCGTCCGCCGCACGCCCGAGGCCGGCAAGCCGCTCGCCGGCAAGGTGCTGGCGATGATCTTCGAGCGCCCCTCGACCCGCACCCGCGTCTCCTTCGACGTCGGCATGCGCGAGCTCGGCGGCGAGACGATCATGCTGACCGGCGCCGAGATGCAGCTCGGCCGCGGCGAGACGATCTCGGACACCGCCAAGGTGCTGTCGCGCTATGTCGACGCCATCATGATCCGCATGCTCGACCACAACGCGGTGCGCGAACTGGCCGAGGCGGCGACGGTGCCGGTCATCAACGGCCTCACCAAGCTGTCGCATCCCTGCCAGATCATGGCCGACATCATGACCTTCGAGGAGAAGAAGGGCTCGATCCGCGGCAAGACCGTTGCCTGGGCCGGCGACACCAACAATGTCCTCGCCTCCTGGATCCAGGCGGCACCGCGCTTCGGCTTCAAGCTGAACATCGCGACCCCCGAGGAACTGGCGCCGCGCCGCGAGGTGATCGCGGCGGCCCAGCGCGAGGGCGGCGACGTGTCCTGGACCTCCGACCCCTACCAGGCGGCGGAACGCGCCGACTGCATCGTCACCGACTGCTGGGTGTCGATGGGGGACGAGGATGCCGGCCGCCGCCACAACCTCCTCAAGGCCTATCAGGTCAACAAGCAGTTGATGAGCGCGGCCAATTCCGACGCCATCTTCATGCACTGCCTGCCCGCCCATCGCGGCGAGGAGGTCACGGACGAGGTCATGGACGGCCCGCAGTCCGTTGTCTTCGACGAGGCCGAGAACCGCCTGCACGCGCAGAAGGGCGTGCTGGCCTGGTGCTTCGGGGTCTAGGACACCGGCGTGGCCTGACCCGGCTCCGGCGGGGCCGGGCCAGGCGTCGCGGGCGATGACATCCGATAGGGGCTGAACGTGCCCTCGGGCTGGGCAAGGCGGTCCGCCAGGATCCGCAGGACCTGGAGGTTGTGCGGCAGGCCAATATGGCTGCCGGTCACCTCGATGCTCTCCGACAGGGGCCCATCCTCCTCGATACAGCTCTGCCAGGCACAGATCCCGTCCGTTCGGCTGAAAACGGCGGTGGTCGGGACAGGGGGCGGCGGGCGCACCGGGCCGCCCATGTGCTGGTCGCGGCTGTCGACGGACTGACCGCAGGCCCATTCGTAGACGCGCCAGCCGTGGGTCGAGCGGGGGCCACCGGCAAAGGGGCTGCCCAGCGTGACGACTGCGCGCACGCGATTGGGAAAGACCTTGGCGAGCTGGCGCGCATAAATGCCCCCGAGGCTGATGCCGACGAGGCTGACCTTGCGGCCATGGCGTCCTGCGATGGTGCCGAGCAGGTCGGCCATATCCGCCTCCAGCGTGCCGCGCAGGCCGAGATTCATGCCGAAGCCCCAGCCATAGGCCGCATAACCGCGCCCAGCCAGGAAGCGGCGCATCGGCAGAGTCGCGAGATCGGAGGACATCAGGCCGGGAATGGCGAGAACGGGATGGCCGTCACCGCGCGGCGCATCGCCGAGTGTCCGGTGCCGCAGCCCCAGTTCGCCGAGCTCCACCACGGAGCGGACTTCCATCGCGAGATAGCGCAACGGCGGGGGCGGGATCTCCGGCGGCGGTGGCGGGAGGCCGCGGACCGGCCCTTGCATGGTCATCGGTTCCCTCCCTGGCTGATGGTGGGTTGTCCTGCCTCTCTACGCCAAGGCCAGCAGTCGCTGCCATGGTCCGCCGAAGGCCTGCCTTGCGGCCGCCTTGACGCCTCTTCTCTCCAGAACCATTCAAGGCTATGACACGCGCCACCTTTTTGGAACGGGAGGTCCGCCATGGCCGCGCCGCGCACGCTGTATGACAAGATCTGGGACGACCACGTGGTCGAGACGCAGGACGATGGCACCTGCCTTCTCTATATCGACCGCCACCTCGTCCACGAGGTGACGAGCCCGCAGGCCTTCGAGGGCCTGCGCACGACGGGGCGCAAGGTGCGCGCGCCGCAGAAGACGCTCGCCGTCGTCGACCACAACATCGCGACGACGCCGGACCGCAAGTTCGGCATCAAGGACGAGGAGAGCCGCACCCAGGTGGAGGCCCTCGCCCAGAACGC
>LNFH01000411.1 GCA_001464235.1 Rhizobiales bacterium Ga0077556
GTCTGGTGGCCGGCGTCCAGCACGATGCCGAGATCCTTGACGAAGATGTCCACCGCCGAGGTCACCGGCGGATCCTCCATCAGCATGCGCGGGCCGCGATTGTTCAGCATCCAGCTCCCCGCGGCGCTGGAGCCGTAGATCTCCAGCAGGACCTTCGGATCGAGACCCGCCCTTTCGCCGAGCGCCAGGGCTTCCGCCGCGGCGGCGATGTGCACGCCGCAGAGAAGCTGGTTGATGGTCTTCACCATGGCGCCGTCGCCGGCCTTCTCGCCGACGCGGAACAGGCGCGAGCCCATGACCTTCAGCACCGGCTCCGCCGCGTCCAGCACGGCGGCCGGGCCGGAGGCCATGATGGTGAGCGTGCCGGCTTCCGCCCCGACCACGCCGCCGGAGACCGGCGCGTCGATGAAGCGCCGCTGGGTCTCCTCGACCTTCGTACCGATGGCGGCGGCCCGTGCCGGCGCGCAGGTCGCACAGAGCACGACGGTGGCGTCCGGCGCCAGCGCCTCGAGCGCCCCGGCATCGAACAGCACGGCCTCCGCCTGGTCGGCGTTCACCACCATCAGCACCAGCATGTCGGCCCCGGCCGCGGCCTCTTTCGCCGAAGCGCAGGGCTCTCCGCCGTGCTCCTTCAGCCAGGCGAGCGCCGCCGGATTGAGGTCGGTGCCGCGGACCGTGTGGCCGGCTTTCACGAGGTTCGCCGCCATGGGACGTCCCATGGCTCCGAGGCCGGCAAAGCAGATGGTGGTCATGGTCAGGTTCCGGGCAGTGAAACGATTCGCCTGACCGTCATGCCCGGCTCCGCGCCGGGCATCCACGGTTTTCTCGGGAGGGCCGCTATTCCTTCACCGCGCCGGTCATGGCCGAGACGTAGTGCTCGACGAAGAAGGCGTAGAGGATGACCAGCGGCAGCGAGCCGACGAGGGCGCCGGCCATCAGCGATCCCCAGCGGAACACGTCGCCGTCGACGAACTCCGAGACGATGGCGGTGGGAACCGTCTTGTTGGGGTTCGAGGAGATGAAGGTCAGCGCGTAGATGAACTCGTTCCAGCACAGGGTGAAGGCGAAGATGAAGGCCGAGATCAGGCCGGGGATCGCCAGCGGGATGATGATCTTGACCAGGATCTGCCAGCGGCTCGCCCCGTCGATCAGCGCGCATTCCTCCAGCTCGTAGGGAATGGTCTTGAAATAGCCCATCAGCAGCCAGGTGCAGAACGGGATGAGGATGGTGGGATAGGTCAGGATCAGGGCGAAGGGCGTGTCGAACAGGCCGTAGACGTGGATGATGGTCGACAGCGGGATGAACAGGATCGACGGCGGCACCAGATAGGCGAGGAAGATCAGGCCGCCGACCGACTGCGCGCCGCGATAGCGGATGCGGGTGATGGCATAGGCGGCCAGCACCGAGGCGACGATGGACAGGAAGGTGGCGCAGACCGCCACGAACATCGTGTTCCATAGCCAGGTCGGATAGTTCGATTCGAACAGGAGCTTGTAGAAGTGGCGGAAGGTCGGCTCGCTCACCCACAGCGGGTTGCCGCCGTGCAGGTCGAGCAGGTCCTGGTCCGGTTTGATGGACGTGATGAACATCCAGTAGAACGGGAAGAGCAGCACGACCACGATGATGAACAGCGGGATGTAGACCGTCACGGTCTTGCGCGGCAGGCTCTCCAGATAGCTCATGCCCTCGGAATGGTCGTCCTTGGCGGGCGACCGGCCGATGGCGGCGAGGGCTGCGGTGGTCTTCGGATCGTTTCCGGCGGTGGCGGTCATGACAGGGCTCCGTCGGCGGGGGTCGGGCGGGCGGAAAACGGACGTGCGGCAGGGGTTGGGCGCTCAGTCATTGTTCTCACCCTGCTGCCACTTGCGGCGCTGCAGGCCGAACCAGGAGAACATGATGGCGGCGAGCAGGAACGGCACCATGGAGATGGCGATGGCGGCGCCCTCGCCGAGGTTTCCGCCGAGGATGCCGCGCTGGTAGGACAGCGTCGCCATCAGGTGGGTGGCGTTCACCGGGCCGCCGCGCGTCATCGCCCAGATGAGCTGGAAGTCGGTGAAGGTGAAGAGCACCGAGAAGGTCATCACCACCGCGATGATCGGGGTGAGCAGCGGGTAGGTCACATAGCGGAAGTTCTGCCACTTGGTGGCACCGTCCAGCGTCGCCGCCTCGTAGAGCGATGGCGACACGGTCTGCAGGCCGGCCAACAGCGTGATGGCGATGAAGGGAATACCGCGCCAGATGTTGGCGAAGATGACCACGCACTGGGCGAGGAAGGGGTCGCCCATCCAGTTGATCGGCGAGCCGCGGTCGATGATGCCCATCTTCACCAGACCCCAGGTGATGACGGAGAACTGGGTGTCGAAGATCCACCAGAAGGCGACCGCCGAGAGCACGGTCGGCACGATGAATGGGATCAGCACGACCGAGCGGATGAAGGCCTTGAACGGCAGGTTGTTGTTGAGCAGCAGGGCGAGATAGAGGCCGATCGCGAACTTCACCGCCGAGGCGACGAAGGTGAAGACGATGGTGAAGACCAGCGCCCGGACGAAGTCGCTGTCCTCGATCAGCCACTCGAAGTTCTCGAGGCCGACGAAGCGTCCCTCGCGGCCGATGCGCGCGTCGGTGAAGCTCATCCACAGGCCCTTGCCCAGCGGATAGACGAGGAAGAGCACCAGGAAGGCCATGGCCGGCAGCATGAACCAGAAGCCCAGCCAGTTGCGGTTGACCTTGAGCTGGTCCCACGCCGTGGGCTCCCGCACGGGCGGGCGCGCCGGGGGGCGGGCGAGGGCGGCATCGGTCATGACGGTCTCCGGACGGCTGCGGGATCGGGGGCGGCGAACCGCCCCCGTCCTGTGATGATGTGCGGGCGGCGGTGCCGCCCGGCCGCTCAGCGATAGATGCGGCGCAGCTGACGCTCGGCGACGCGGATCGCGCCCTCCACGTCTTCCTTGCCGGTGCAGTGGTTGGCGAAGAGGTCGACCACGATGAAGTCGGCGATGGCGGTCGCCGCCTTCTCGTTGATCGGGCCGCGATAGCCGGCGGGGAAGGAGCGCTTCGCCGACTCACGGAACACCTTCGCCTTGGGATCGGCGGTCCAGACCGGGTTGTTGTCGTAGGCGTTGAGGAGGTGGGTCAGGTAGCCCTGCGCCGCTTCCAGCCACGGGTTGAAGTTCTCGGCCTCCAGGATGAAGGCCATGAAGGCCTTGCAGGCGTTCGGGAAACGCGAATAGGTCATGCCGAACATCGGGAAGGCGAGCTGGATCTCGGCCGGCTTGCCGATCGGGCCGATCGGCCAGAAGGCATGGTCCATGTCGGCCGCGATCTCGCGCTGCTTGGCGTCCTGCGAGGCCTTGGCCGCGGCGTAGATCGAGATGCCGTTGGCGGTCAGCGAGATTTCGCCGGAGAGGAAGGCGCGGTTGTTGTTGGAGTCGTTCCACGCCGCGGTGCCGGGGATGAAGGTGTCCCAGAGCTCCTTGGCGTAGCGCAGGGCGGCGCGGGTCTCGGGCGAGTTGATCGTCACCTTCTCCTGCTCGTCCACCTGGGCGGCGCCGTGCGACCAGAGCAGCCAGTGGGCGAAGGCGTTGCCGTCACCGGTGGCGCGGCCCAGCGGGAAGCCGGAGGGCGTGCCCTTGGCCTTCAGCGCCTTGCAGAGCTCGAGGAAGCCCTTGGTGTCCTGCGGCACCTCGTTGAAGCCGGCGGCCTTCAGCATGGAGACGCGGTAGTTGATGTAGCCGCCGTTGACGGCCACCGGGATCGAGATCCACTTGCCGGCCGACTTGCCGTAGGCCTCGGCCAGCGGCACCCAGCCGCCGTACTTCTTGCCGAGATAGTCGGCGACGTCGGTCACCTCGAGGCACTTCTGCGGGAACAGGTGCGGCACCGAATAGAGCGACCAGATGAGGTCGGGGCCGGTGCCGGTATTGGCGGCGACCGAGGCCTTCGGCTGCACGTCGTCGAAGCTCTCGCTCGACACGTTGACCCGGCAGCCCGTCGCCTGGGTGAAGGCGGCCACCATCTTGTTGAACTGGGCGTCTTCCGCCTCGACGAAGCGGCGCCAGCGCAGGAGGTTCAGCGTCGCGCCGGTCTCCGGCTTGAAGGGCGAGGCCTGGGCCCAGGCGCGGGCCCAGTCGGTGAGGCCGGAGCCGGAGAGGACGCCGGCGGCGGCGGCGCCCTTGACGAGGGTACGGCGAGTGAAGGCAGTCATCAGGTTATCCTCCCATCAGGATCCGGAGCCCATCTTCGCCGTGGGCCTTGCCGGTTGTTTATCGAAGCGGGTTTGCCCCGCCTGTTGGTGCGGGCTTTGCCCGGTTTCAGTGGCGCGCCAGCGTCTTGCCGGACTGCGCGTCGAACAGGTGCGTCACCCGGCGGTCGGTGCCGAGGCGGATCTTCTCGCCGGGCCTGAAGTCGTGGCGCTCGCGGAACACGGCGATGACCTCCTGGCCGTCCAGCCGCGCCACCACCTGGATCTCCGACCCCGTCGGCTCGACCACGACCACCTCGGCTTCCGCCCCGGCCTCGTTGTCGATGAGGAAGTGCTCGGGCCGGATGCCGTAGATGGCCGGCGTGTCGGCGGAGGCGGCCGGCGCGTTGCCGAGCGGCAGGCGGGCGCCGCCCTCCAGCACGAAGCTCTGGCCGTCGATCTTGCCGCGCAGGAAGTTCATGGCCGGCGAGCCGATGAACCCGGCGACGAACATGTTGATGGGGTTGTCGTAGAGGTCGAGCGGCGCACCCATCTGCTCGACGATGCCGTCGTGCATGACGACGATCTTGTCGGCCATGGTCATGGCCTCGATCTGGTCGTGGGTGACGTAGACCGTGGTGGTCTTCAGCCGCTGGTGCAGCTCCTTGATCTCCGTGCGCATGGCGACGCGAAGCTTGGCGTCGAGGTTCGACAGCGGCTCGTCGAAGAGGAAGACCTGCGGGTCGCGGACGATGGCGCGGCCCATGGCGACGCGCTGGCGCTGGCCGCCGGAGAGCTGGCGGGGGAAGCGGTCGAGCAGGGCGCCGAGGTTGAGGATCTCCGCCGCGCGCTTCACCTTGGCGTCGATCTCGCTCTGGTCGGCGTTCCGGAGCTTCAGCGAGAAGCCCATGTTCGCCGCCACCGTCATGTGCGGATAGAGCGCGTAGTTCTGGAACACCATGGCGATGTCCCGCTCCTTCGGCGGGACGTTGTTCACCACGCGGTCGCCGATGGCGATCTCCCCGCCGGTGATGTTCTCCAGCCCCGCGATCATGCGCAGCAGCGTGGATTTGCCGCAGCCCGACGGCCCCACGAGCACGACGAACTCGCCGTCCGCGATGGGGACGGACACGCCGTGGATGATCGCGGTCGAGCCGAAAGACTTGCGCACGTCGCGGATGTCGACGGATGCCATTCACGTTCCTCCCGTGGGCCACCTGGACCCTGCCTCCTGCCGCCGGCCCTTGACCTGGGCTCTGCGATCCGGTCCCGTGGGGCTACCGGTGCGGCATGAGGCTTGTTCGGCGGCCAGTGTGGCATGCGAAAATCGGAAATCAAGTGTGATCACGGCTCGGCACGGTTGAAATTCAATCGGTTGAAAACAGCGAACTTGCGCTGCTCATCCGCGATGACCGCCATGCGAGGGCCTGAGGGAGACGACCTATGACAAAGCCTGACCTGCTCATGACCGGTCCCATGATGCAGACCATCCAGGACCAGCTCGCCCAGCGGTTCACGGTCCACAAGCTGTGGGAATCGGCCGACAAGGAAGTCTTCCTGCGGCAGCTCGCGCCGAGCGTCGTCGCCTTCGCGTCAGGCAGCCACGTGCCCTGCGACCCCGCCCTGATGGGGCGCTTTCCCGGCCTGAAGATCGTCTCGTCCTTCGGCGTCGGCTACGACCACGTGGACGCCGCCTGGGCCGGCCAGAACGGCATCGTCGTGACCAACACGCCCGACGTGCTCAACGAGGAGGTGGCCGACACCGCCCTCGGCCTCCTGCTCTGCACCATGCGCCAGCTGCCGCAGACGGACCGCTACCTGCGCGCCGGCAAGTGGCTGGAGAAGCCCTATCCGCTGACCGGCACGCTGCGTGACCGCAAGGTCGGCATCCTCGGCCTCGGCCGCATCGGCAAGGCCATCGCCCGCCGCCTCGAGGCCTTCAACCTGCCGGTCGTCTATCACGGCCGCTCCGAACAGCCGGACGTGCCCTACCGCTACTATCCCTCGCTGGTGGAGATGGCGCGCGACGTCAACGTGCTGCTGATCGTGGCGCCCGGCGGGGCGGCCACCAACAAGATCGTCAACCGCGAGGTGCTGGAGGCCCTGGGGCCCGACGGGATCGTCATCAACGTGGGTCGCGGCTCGGTCGTCGACGAGGCGGCGCTCGTCAAGGCGCTGCAGGACAAGACCATCCTCTCCGCCGGCCTCGACGTCTTCGAGGACGAGCCGCGGGTGCCCGCCGAGCTCATCGCCATGGACCACGTGGTCCTCTTCCCCCATGTCGGCTCGGCGTCGGTCTACACCCGCAACGCCATGGCCCAGCTCGTCGTCGACAACCTCGTCTCCTGGGCCGACGGCAAGGGGCCGCTCACGCCCGTCGCCGAGACGCCCTGGCCGCCGAAGGCATGAGCCTCAGGCCGCCTCCACCAGGAGGACGGCGCCCTCGAAATCGGTGACGCGGACCCGGGCGCCGGCGGCGAGGTCGGGCCCCGTCACCAGCCAGACCGAGTCGGCGACGCGGACGCGCCCGCGCCCCGCCTGGATCGGCTCCTCCAGCACGAACTCGCGGCCGACCATCGCCTCCAGGCGGCGGTTGAGGTCGGGCTTGTCGCTGGTGGTGCCGTTGGTGGACTTCATCACCTTGACCCACCCGAACAGGCAGACCAGCGACAGCGCCGCGAAGACGGCGAGCTGGATCTGCCAGGGGGCCGGCAGGACGAGGAACACGGCGCCGGTGACGGCCGCGGCGACGCCGAGCCAGATGAGGAAGTAGCCCGGCGCCAGGATCTCCGCCGCCATCAGCACGGCGGCGAAGGCGATCCAGCTCCAGGCACCCCAGGCGGCGAGGGTTGCGACGATCATCTTAGCCTCCGGCGCTCGGCACGCTGCCGGCGCGGCCCGGCGGGCGCGGCGCGGGCGCGTCGGGGCCGAAGGCGGCCTTGGCGATCTCGCCGATGCCGGCGAGCGAGCCCAGGATCTGCGTCGCCTCGATGGGCAGGATCAGCGTCTTCTGGTTCGGCGACATGGCGAGGCCCTCCAGCGCCTTGAGGTATTTCTCGGCGATGAAGTAGTTCACCGACAGGGCGTTGCCGCCGGAGATGGCGGCGGACAGCATCTCGGTCGCCTTGGCTTCCGCCTCCGCCTGGCGCTCGCGCGCCTCGGCGTCACGGAAGGCGGCCTCCTTGCGGCCCTCGGCCTCGAGGATCTGCGACTGCTTCTCGCCCTCGGCCCGCAGGATCTCCGACTGCCGCTGGCCCTCGGCCTCGAGGATGACGGCGCGCTTCTCGCGCTCCGCCTTCATCTGCCGGCCCATGGCCGCGACGAGGTCGGCGGGCGGCGCGATGTCCTTGATCTCGATGCGGTTGACCTTGATGCCCCAGGGCGAGGCCGCCTGGTCGACCACCCGCAGCAGGCTCTCGTTGATGGTGTCGCGGTTGGAGAGCAGCGCGTCGAGGTCCATGGACCCCATCACGGTGCGGATGTTGGTCATGGCGAGGTTCATCAGCGACAGTTCCAGCCGGGTGATCTCGTAGGACGAGCGCGCCGCGTCCAGCACCTGGAAGAACAGCACGCCGTCCACCGTCACCTTGGCGTTGTCCTTGGTGATGACCTCCTGGCTCGGCACGTCGAGCATCTGCTCCATGACGTTCACCTTGTGTCCGATCCGGTCGATGAAGGGCACGATCAGCCTGAGGCCCGGATGCAGCGTGCGCACGTAGCGGCCGAAGCGCTCCACCGTCCACTGATAGCCCTGCGGCACCGTCTTGATGGCCGCGAACAGGAACAGGATCACCACGAGGGCGACGGCGATCAGCGCGATGTCGCTGCCGGCGAATGGAAACATGTCGTCTCTCCGTTGCGGATGGGGACCCGGCGCGGGCGGATGGGCGCAGGGACCGCGAGGACCCGGCACCGTGGGGCGCCGACGGCCGGGGCCGCCGCCGTGAGCGGCCCTCGCAAGGCCTATCACGACGCGTGCAGGGAACCACCGTCCTATTGCACCGCCATGGCGCCCGGACGGGTGCGTTGTTTCGCACCGGGCGGCTTGTTGCGAACGGATCGCAACTGACTTGACAGGACCGGGATCCGGCCTCAGGTTAAATGCAAATGATTTGCAACAGCAGTGTTGCCAACTCCCCTCGGCCATGAGCACGTAACCGCGATGACCCACGACATCAGCCGCCGCATGCTTCTCGCCGCCGCTGCGGCGACCCTCGCCCCTGCCGCCGCCGGCGCGCAGGCCCCCCGCCGGCCGACGGTCGTCACCACCACCGCCATGCTGGCCGACGCGGTCAGGATGCTGGCGGGCGAGCAGGTGGCGGTCGAGGCGCTGATGGGCGAGGGCGTCGATCCCCACCTCTACCGGCCGACCCGCGCCGACATCGTCAAGCTGACCCAGGCCGACCTCGTCGTCGCCCACGGGCTCGGGCTGGAGGCGCAGTTCCGCGAGACCTTCTTGCAGCTGGCGCGTCGCCGGGCGCCGGTCCTTGCCGCCGAGTCCATCGCCCGCGACCGTCTGCTCAAGGACGAGGAGGTCGCCGACAAGCCCGATCCCCACGTCTGGATGGACCCCACGCTCTGGGCCGTCGTCGTGCGGGCCGTTTCCGAAGCGCTCGCCGCCCTCGACCTCCCCGGCCGCAGCCGCCTCACGCCCGACCTCGCGCCGGTCCTCGCGCGCCTCGACGCCCTCGGCGCCTATGCCGGGCAGGTCCTCGGCTCCATCGCCGCCGAACGCCGCGTCCTCGTCACCGCCCATGACGCCTTCGGCTATCTCGCCCGCGCCTACGGCTTCGAGGTCCACGGCATCCAGGGCCTGTCGACCGAGAGCGAGGCGGGCCTCAAGGCCATCGAGGCGACGGTCGACCTCGTCGTGTCCCGCACCATCCCCGCGATCTTCGTCGAGAGCTCGGTCTCCGACCGCAACATCCGCGCCGTGATCGAGGGCGCCGCCCGCCGCGGCCACCGGGTCGTTGTCGGCGGCGAGCTCTTCTCCGACGCCATGGGCAAGCCCGGCACCTACGAGGGCACCTATGTCGGCATGATCGACCACAACGTGACGACCATGGCCCGGGCGCTCGGCGGCACCGCTCCCGAAAAGGGCATGTCCGGCCGGCTGACGGGCTGAGGCGTGGACATGCTGGCCCCCACGCCTCCCGAGGCCCTTGCCCCCGCCGTCGGCCGCCTCGCGGTCGAGGGGCTGACGGTCGCCTATCGCGGCGTGCCGGTGCTCGTGGACGTGACCTGGACGGCGCCTGCCTCCGGCCTCACCGCCATCGTCGGGCCGAACGGGGCGGGCAAGTCGACCCTCATCAAGGCGATCCTCGGCCTCGTGCCCTCCACCGGACGCGTCGCCATCGGCGGCCAGCCGGTGGACGCCATGCGCGACGCCACCGCCTATGTGCCGCAGCGGGCGACGGTGGACTGGGACTTCCCCGCCACCGCCCTCGACGTCGTGCTGCAGGGCATGGTGCGCGAGCCCGGCTGGTTCCGCGGCTATGGCCGCGCCCGGCGCGAGCGGGCGCTGGCCCTCCTCGACCGCGTCGGTCTCGCCGACCTCGCCTCCCGCCAGATCGGCCAGATGTCGGGCGGGCAGCAGCAGCGCGCCTTCCTCGCCCGCGGCCTCGCGCGCAACGCCCGCATCCTCTTCCTCGACGAGCCGCTGGCCGGCGTCGACGCCGCCTCCGAGAGCATCATCCTCGACGTCTTCGACGACCTCGACCGCGACGGCCGCCTCGTCGTCTGCGTCCACCACGACCTCGGCACGGTCGCCGAGCGCTTCGCCGAGGTGCTGATCCTCAACCGCAAGGTCATCGCC
>LNFH01000412.1 GCA_001464235.1 Rhizobiales bacterium Ga0077556
CCCTGGGGCCAGGCCTGGACCAAGGACAACACCGCCGGCTCCGGCGCCTATACGGTGGAGAGCTTCAAGCCCGGCGAGCAGGTCATCCTGCGCCGCAACGACGCCTGGACCGGCGGCGTCGACGGCAAGCCCGCCCCCTTCCGCCGCATCATCTGCCAGACCATTCCGGAGGCCGCCACCCGCGCCAGCCTCATCGAGAAGGGCGACGCCGACCTCTCCATCGACCTGCAGCCGAGCGACATCGACACGCTGGTGGCGCGCGGCCGCGTCAAGGCGATCTCGACGCCGCAGTTCAACGCCTTCTCGATGATCGCCTTCAACACCAAGATGCCGCCCTTCGACAACAAAAAGGTCCGGCAGGCCATCGCAGCCGCCCTGCCCTACGACTCGCTGTTCAAGGCAGGCCTGTTCGAGCGCGGCGCCAAGCTCTACGGCGGCACCTGGTCGGGAACGCCGACCGACGCCTCCTTCCCGCAGCCGATGCCCTACAAGCAGGACGTCGCCAAGGCCAAGGCGCTGCTGGCGGAAGCGGGCTTCCCCAACGGCTTCGACACCTTCTTCGCCTTCAACCTCGGCTCCGCCGCCTTCGCCGAACCCATCGCGGCGCTGGTCAAGGAGGCCCTCGCCGCCATCAACATCCGCGTCGAGATCCAGAAGCTGCCCGACGCGCAGATCTCGACCATGGTCACCGAGCGCAAGCTGCCCTTCTTCATCGAGACCTCCATCGCCTGGCTGCCCTCGACCGACTACTTCTTCCGCACCTTCCTCTATGGCCCCCAGCGCTGGAACTATTCCGGCTGGAACGACGAGCGCATCGCCGACCTCGCCGGCAAGGCGCGCTTCGAGACCGACAAGGCCAAGTACGACGCGACCTGCAAGGAGATGATCGCGATCATGGCCGAGGAGACGCCCATCGTCATGCTCTGGCAGCCGAACCAGGACGCCGTCATGCCGAAGAACATCGACGGCTACACCTACGGCTACCACCGCCAGGTCGACTTCCGCGACGTGCGGCGCACCTGACGGGCGCGCCGGTCATGAGCCTTGCAGCCGGTATCGCCAGGCGCGCGGGACGGAGGGCCCTGTCCTCCGTTCCCGCGCTCTTCGGGGTGATCGTCTTCACCTTCCTGCTGATGCGGGTGCTGCCGGGCGATCCGGCCGTCTTCTTCGCCTCCGGCCCCAATGCCGGCCAGGCGGAGATCCAGATGATCCGCGAGCAAATGGGCCTCGACAAGCCCATGCCCCAGCAGCTGCTGCTCTACCTGAAGGACATCGCCACCGGCAATCTCGGCCGTTCCATGAACACCGGCCAGCCGGTGGTGACCGACCTCATCAACCGCCTGCCGGCCTCGCTCGAACTCACCTTCACGGCGCTGCTCTTCGCCCTGTCGCTCGCCCTGCCGCTCGGCATCCTCGCCGCGCTGAAGCCGAACTCGCTCATCGACCACGGCGTGCGCTTCCTGTGCTCGCTCGGCGTCTGCGTACCGACCTTCGTCTCCGGCCTGCTGCTGATCTACGCCTTCTACTACATCCTCGGCATCGCCCCCGACCCGACGGGACGGCTCGACGTCTTCGCCTCGCAGCC
>LNFH01000413.1 GCA_001464235.1 Rhizobiales bacterium Ga0077556
GCCCTCGCCGGCGAATGGGAATCCTGGCGCGCCGCGGCGAGCCAGCTCGTCCTGCCGGCGGCGACCATGGCGCTCTTCGTCCTCGCTCCGCTGGCCCGCATGACCCGCGCCGCCATGCTGGCGGTGATGACCAGCGACTTCGTGCGCACGGGCGAAGCTCTCGGCCTGTCTCGACGGCGCGTCGTCCTCGTCTATGCGCTGCGCAACGCGCTCCTGCCGGTCATCACCATCATGGGCATCGTCTTCTCCACCATGCTCGGCGCCAACGTGCTGGTGGAGAAGGTCTTTTCCTGGCCCGGCGTCGCGTCCTATGCGCTCGACGCCCTGCTCACCTCCGACTACGCGCCGGTCCAGGGCTTCGTGCTGCTGATGGCCTTCATCTTCGTGCTGGTGAACCTCACCATCGACGTGCTCTACGGCCTCGCCGATCCCCGGGTCTCGATCGAATGAGCGCCACGCTCCGCCATACCGGCTACATTCTCAGGGGCAATCCGGTAACGCTGGTCGCCGGCATCGGCGCGGCCCTGCTCATCCTCCTCGCCATCGTCGGCCCCTCCATCGCGCCCTATGGCCCCACGGTCTCCAACGTGCCGCAGGCGCTGCAGCCGCCGAGCGCCGCCCACTGGTTCGGCACCGACCAGCTCGGCCGCGACGTCTTCTCGCGCGTCCTGGTGGCGACCCGTCTCGACCTTGCCATCGCGGCGTCGGCGGTAAGCCTCTCCTTCGCCCTCGGCGCCATGATCGGCGCCTTCTGCGGCTATGCGGGCGGGCGGCTCGACCGCTGGGTCGGCCGTTTCGTCGACGTGCTGATGGCCTTCCCGCTCTTCGTCCTCGCCATGGCCCTGGTGGCGGCGCTCGGCAACCGGGTCGAGAACATCATCTACGCCACCGCCATCATCAACCTGCCCTTCTACATCCGCTTCGCCCGGGCCGAGGTGAACGTCCGCCGCAATTCCGGCTGGGTGGAGGCGGCGCGGGCCTCCGGCAACAGCCACGTGCGCGTCGTCCTCTTGTTCCTCCTGCCGAACGTCCTCCCGGCCATGGCGGTGCAGATCTCCCTGAACCTCGGCTGGGCCATCCTCAACGCCGCCGGGCTCTCCTTCCTCGGCCTCGGCGTCCAGGCACCGACGCCGGAATGGGGCATCATGGTCGCCGAGGGCGCCCGTTTCATCACCACGGGCAAATGGTGGCTGGTGGTCTTCCCCGGCGCCGCCCTGATGAGCGCCGTGCTCTGCTTCAACCTGCTCGGGGACGGCCTGCGCGACATCCTCGACCCGCGGATGCGCACATGACCGCGCCGCTCCTCACCATCGACGACCTCAAGGTCACCTTCTCCACCCGCAACGGCCTCGTGGAGGCCCTGAAGGGCGTCTCGCTCACCCTCGACGCCGGCGAGACCCTCGGCATCGTCGGCGAGAGCGGCTCCGGCAAGTCGGTCACCGCCTTCTCGGTCATGCAGCTCCTCGACCGTGCCGGGCGCATCAGCAACGGCCGCATCACCTTCCGCGGCCAGGACATCACCCGCGCCTCGCGCGCCATGCTGCAGCCGCTGCGCGGCGCGGCCATGTCGATGATCTTCCAGAACCCGCGGGCGGCGCTGAACCCCATCCGCACCGTCGGCCTCCAGATCGCCGACGTGCTGCGCGCCCATGAACAGCTCTCCGCGAAGGAAGCCCGCGACAGGGCGCTGAAACTACTGGAATCCGTCCTCATCCGCGACCCCGAGGCGCGCCTCGACGCCTATCCCCACGAGCTCTCCGGCGGCATGTGCCAGCGCGTCATGATCGCCATGGCGATCGCCTGCGAACCCGCGCTTCTCATCGCCGACGAGCCGACCACCGGCCTCGACGTCACCACGCAGAAGACGGTGATGGACCTCCTCGCCGAGATCACCGCCCGGCGCGGCATGGCGATGATCCTCATCACCCACGACCTCGGCCTCGCCGCGCAGTACTGCCAGCGCGTCGCGGTGATGGAACAGGGTCTGGTGGTCGAGCAGGCGGTGCCCGCGAGCCTCTTCGGCGCGCCGCGCCACCCCTATACGAAGCGCCTCGTCGCGGCGTCGCCGACGCGCCATTCCACGGTGGACAGCCTCGTGGTCGATGCCGGCGAGCCGGTCGTCGCGGCGCCGCGCGTCTCGCTCCGCCGGCCGGCCGAGCCGCTGCTCTCCGTCTCGAACCTGCTCAAGACCTTCGACAACGGCTTCCGCGGCGTCGACGACGTCTCCTTCGATCTCGCGCCGGGGGAAAGCCTCGGCCTCGTCGGGGAATCGGGTTCGGGCAAGAGCACCATCTCCCGCCTCGTCTGCCGCCTGCTCGACCATTCCGCCGGCACCATCGGCTTCGACGGCGAGGATATCGGCAAGATCACCTCGCGCGAATTCTACCGCTCGCGCTTCCGCAAGGACATCCAGATCGTCTTCCAGGACCACGGCGACAGCCTCAATCCGCGCTTCTCCGCCTTCGACTGCATCGCCGACCCGCTGAAGCTGCTCGCCGGCGTGCAGGACGGCCGCGAGCTGCGCCGGCAGGTTGAGGACTGCGCCCGGCGCGTCGGCCTGCCCGCCGAGTTCCTCGACCGCTTCCCCCAC
>LNFH01000414.1 GCA_001464235.1 Rhizobiales bacterium Ga0077556
ACCCGGCCGGCGGCGGCACCAGCGGCATCTATTTCGTGCAGCTGGCGGAGCGGCTGGGGCTGAAGGACGCGCTCGCGGCGCGGGCCCGGCCGCAGATGGGCGGCTACGTCGCCGAGCGCGTGGCGAAGGGCGAAGCCGACTTGGTGTTCCACCAGATCAGCGAGATCATGCCGGTGCGCGGCGTGCGCATGATCGGCCCGCTGCCGGCCGAGATCCAGCTGACGACGACCTATTCGGCCGGCCTCGCGGCAGCCCCGGCCGCGCCCGAGGCGGCGCGGGCCTTCCTTGCGGTGATGCGGAGCCCGGAGGCGGCGGCGCTCATCCGCGCGGCGCACATGGAGCCGGTGACGCCCTGACCCCCGGGCTACCCCTCCGCCGCTCCGCCCGGATGACAGGCCCGCCGGGGCGCGCTAACCAAGGCGTCCCGCAGACCCTGCCGGAGCCGTGACGCCTTGGCCATCCTGAAGTCATCCTTCAACGCCGCCACGCCCGACGCCCGGGCCAATGCCGAGGCCTGGGGCGCGATCATCGCCGACCTGCAGGCGAAGCGCGCCGAAGCCGCGCTCGGCGGCACCGAGAAGAGCCGCCAGCGCCACGTCGCCCGCGGCAAGCTCCTGCCGCGCGACCGCGTCATGGGGCTCCTCGACCCAGGCTCGCCCTTCCTCGAACTCTCCCAGCTCGCCGCGAACGGCATGTATGGCGAGCCGATCCACGGCGCCGGCGTCATCACCGGCATCGGCCGGGTGGAGGGGCGCGAGGTGATGATCGTCGCCAACGATTCCACCATCAAGGGCGGCACCTACTATCCGATGACGGTGAAGAAGCATCTGCGCGCCCAGGAGATCGCGCTGCAGAACCGCTTGCCCTGCGTCTATCTCGTCGATTCCGGTGGCGCCAACCTACCGCACCAGACCGAGGTCTTCCCCGACCGCGAGCATTTCGGCCGCATCTTCTTCAACCAGGCGAACCTCTCGGCCGCCCGCATCCCGCAGATTGCGGTGGTCATGGGCTCCTGCACGGCGGGCGGCGCCTATGTGCCTGCCATGTCGGACGAGACGGTCATCGTGCGCCGGCAGGGCACGATCTTCCTCGGCGGGCCTCCACTGGTGCGCGCCGCCACCGGCGAGATCGTCACGGCCGAGGACCTCGGCGGCGCCGATGTCCATGCCCGCCAGTCCGGCGTCGCCGACCACTACGCCGTGGACGACACCCATGCGCTCGCCATCGCCCGCCGCATCGTCGCCAACGTCAACTCGGTGAAGACCGTCGACATCGCGCTGGCCGAGCCGCGCGAGCCGAAATACGATCCGGCGGAGCTCGAGGCCCTCGTTCCGACCAACCTGAAGACGCAATACGACATCCGCGAGGTCATCGCCCGGCTGGTGGACGGCTCCGAGTTCGACGAGTTCAAGGCGCTCTACGGCACGACGCTGGTCACCGGCTTCGCGCGCCTGCACGGCATGCCCGTCGGCATCATCGCCAACAACGGCATCCTGTTCTCGGAAAGCGCGCAGAAGGGCGCCCATTTCATCGAGCTGTGCTGCCAGCGGCGCATTCCGCTCCTCTTCCTGCAGAACATCACCGGATTCATGGTGGGCCGGCAGTTCGAGGCCGGCGGCATCGCCAAGGACGGGGCGAAGCTCGTCACCGCGGTGGCCTGCGCCCAGGTGCCGAAGATCACGCTGCTGGTGGGCGGCAGCTACGGCGCCGGCAATTACGGCATGTGCGGCCGGGCCTATTCGCCCCGCTTCCTCTTCACCTGGCCCAATTCGCGCATCTCGGTGATGGGCGGCGAGCAGGCGGCGAGCGTGCTGGCCACCGTCAAGCGCGAGAATTTCGAGGCCGAGGGTAAGGATTGGTCAGCGGAAGAGGAAGAGGCCTTCAAGGCGCCGATCCGCGCCAATTACGAGGCCGAGGGCCATCCTTACTATGCGACGGCGCGTCTCTGGGACGACGGCATCATCCTCCCCTCGGAGACGCGCCGCGTGCTGGCGCTGGCGCTGAGCGCGTGTCTGAACGCGCCGGTGCCGGAGACGAAATTCGGCGTGTTCCGGATGTGAGGTAGCCCGAGCAGGCGGGGCTTGCACGACGCAAGTGCGTCCTTCGAGGCTCGCCCTGCGGGCGAGCACCTCAGGATGAGGGATGTGGTGCGTGGCATCGCCGTCCTTGGCGCCCGGGCGTTGCGCGTAAGACCCTGATGAAGGTCTCCACCCTCCTCATCCTGAGGTGCGAGCCCGCGGCGATGCGCAGCATCGTCCGGCGGCGAGCCTCGAAGGACGCACTTGCGCCATGCAGCGCTGCCGCTCGCCTGATCCCCTCGGAGCCGTCTAGTTTCGTGCCGACAAGGGCCGGCGAACGGCCCGCATGAGGGACGAAACGCATGAGCACCCCTGAACCCGCCGCCCTGGTCACCGGCGGCTCCCGCGGCATCGGCGCGGCCATCGTGAAGAGGCTGCTGGCCCGCGGGCTTCCCGTGGTCGTTCTCGACCGCGAGGCGCCGGCCGAGCCGACGGCGGCACGCTTCGCGCGCTGCGACCTGGCCGACCTCGCGGCGACGCAGGCCGCGCTGGCGGAGATCACC
>LNFH01000415.1 GCA_001464235.1 Rhizobiales bacterium Ga0077556
GGCAAGGAGCTGCGCACCGCCTATTCCGCCACCAAGGCCGGCGTCATCGGCCTCACCCGCACCTGGGCGCTGGAACTCGCGCCCCACGGCATCACGGTGAACGCCATCGGCCCCGGGCCGATCGAGACGGAGCTGTTCAAGTCCGCCAATCCGCACAATTCCCCGCGCACCCAGGCGATCATCCGCGGCGTGCCGGTGCAGCGGCTGGGGCAGCCCGAGGACATCGCCCATGCCGCCGATTTCTTCCTGTCGGAGGGGGCGAGCTTCGTGACGGGGCAGGTGTTGTACGTGTGCGGCGGGATGACGGTGGGCGTCGCGCCGATTTGAGGGGAGGCGCTGCCTTCAGGCGGGGCGACGGGCGCGTGACGCGAGGCCAGGCAGCCGGTCCCACTCGCCACGGATCACCGCCTCCTTCTTGGCGCGGCTCCAGCCCTTCAACCGTCTTTCGAAGGCGATGGCTTCGGCGATGCGATCGAATTCACCCGACCACGCGAGCGTCACCGGCAGGCGCGCGGCCGTATAGCCGTCATGAAGACCCTGCTGATGTTCGGACAGGCGCCTCGCCATATCCTCTCCGCGGGTCGAGCCGACATAATAGGACCCGTCGGAGCAGCGCAGGATGTAGACGAAGGCGCGCATGAGGCGATCATCGCCATCGATCCGCCTCATGGCAATCTGGTTGCACAACGCAAGTGCGTCCTTCGAGGCTCGCCTGCGGACAATGCTGCGCATCGCCGCGGCTCGCACCTCAGGATGAGGGGGATTGTGAGTTGCATCCGGCAGGGCGGCCTGTTGAGGGCACTGAGGAACGTGCTGTTTTCGACGCTGATGCCACTCACAATTCCCCTCATCCTGAGGTGCGAGCGAAAGCGAGCCTCGAAGGACGCACTTGGCTGATGCAGGGCGCAGACGCGCCGATCTAGGCGACCACCGGCCAGGCCCTCTGGTCCGGCCTCAGCCCCTCCATCGCCGCACAGACCCTCATCACCCCCGCATCATCGAACCGGTGGCCGGTGACCTGCACGCCGATGGGGAAGCCCGTCGCGTCATAGCCCCAGTTGACGCTCGCCGCGGGCTGTTCGGAGAAGTTCTGCGCCACGGTGAAGGGGATGTGCTCCAGCGCCCGGTGCGGGTCGTCGGTCGGCGAATGGGCCTCCGCCGCATAGTTCACCGGGCAGGTGCAGGGCGAGATGAGGAAGTCGAAAGGCGCCAGGGCCTTGGTCGCCGCCTCGCGCATGGCCTGCACGGCGAGGAAGCCGCTCATGACGTCGTCGCCGGTGAAGCCGTCGGCGCGCCATGTCGCCCATTCCACGATGTA
>LNFH01000416.1 GCA_001464235.1 Rhizobiales bacterium Ga0077556
CCCGACCGCCTCGCCGCCGGCGGGGCCGTGCGCTTCCATGCCGATGCGCTCGCCGCCATCCGTGCCGGGGACGGGCAGGGCGCCCGCGACGCCATCGCCGCCGACATCCGCGGCGCCGCCGACTTCATCATCGCCAGGGGCGGCCTCGCCGCCGCCTAGAGCAGACAGCAGCAGGGAGAGCGAACCATGGATCTCGGCATCAGGGGCCTGCGCGTCCTCGTCACGGCGGGCGCGAACGGCATCGGCCGCGAGGTGGCGCGCGCCTTCGTGGAGGAGGGGGCGCGGGTCCATGTCTGCGACGTCGACCGCGAGGCCATCGCCGACCGCCATCACCTCCTCCTTCTGCGACGTCGCCGACCGCAAACAGGTCGCCGACCTCTTCGCCACTGCCCTCGACCGGCTGGGGGGGCTCGACGTGCTCGTCAACAATGCCGGCATCGCCGGGCCCACCGGCCGGGTGGAGGAGATCAACCCGGAGGACTGGGACCGCTGCATCGAGGTGTGCCTCACCAGCCAGTTCAACTGCGCCCGCCTCGCCGTGCCGCACCTAAAGGCGAGCACCAACGCCTCGATCATCAACCTCGCCTCCGTCGCCGGCCGCTTCGGCTTCGCCCTGCGCACGCCCTATGCGGCGGCGAAATGGGGCGTCGTCGGCTTCACCAAGTCTCTCGCCATCGAGCTCGGCGAGTTCGGCATCCGCGTCAACGCCATCCTCCCCGGCCTCGTCGAGGGCGACCGCATCCGCCGCGTGCTGGAGGCCAAGGCCCAGTCGCGCGGCGTCGCCTTCCGCGAGATGGAGGAACAGGCGGTGGCCTATACCTCGCTGAAGACCTTCGTCACCGCGCGTCAGCTCGCCGACCAGATGCTGTTCCTGGCCTCGCCGAAGGGCAAGACCATCTCCGGCCAGGCGCTGTCCATCTGCGGCGACATGCAGATGCTGACGTGAGCGGTCGCCCAGGCAAGCAACCCGCGGCGGCCGTCGTTTGTCGTCATGCCCGGGCTCGTCCCGGGTATCCACGAATTTCAGACGGCGGGATGTTCAAGTCGTGGATGCCCGGGTCGAGCCCGGGCATGACGCGATACACTGAGCGGGGTGGGATGTCGGCCGCCGTCTCCCGCCCTTGGAATCACCGCCCATCCATGCGAGGGCAGCGGGCGTGACCGTCATCGCCCATGTCTCCGACCTGCACCTGACGCCCGTGCCTTTTCCCTTGGGCGAGGGGCTGAAGCCGGCCCTCGGCTGGATCAACTGGCGGCGCAAGCCCGGCGCCCATGACGCCGCCATCGCCGCGCGCACCATCGCCGCCGTCGCCGCCGCGCGCCCCGACCATGTGGCGCTGACCGGCGACCTCATCGAACTCGGCCTGCCCTCCGAGTATGCCGCCGCAGGCGCGGCCCTCGCCGAGTTCGGCGATCCCGAGCGGGTCTCCTGGGCCCCGGGCAACCACGATGTCTACACGCCGCAGGCAGAGGTGCGACTGCAGGCGATCCTCGGCGGCTGGCTGGCCCGGCGGGGAGAGGTCGCCGCGGCAGCGGCGGGTGAGGGGGCTGAGGCTCCGGCCGAAACCATCCTCCCCCTCTCCCGGCCTTCGGCCGACCTCCCCCCGCCGGGGGGAAGTCGGGCGGTTCCAGCGCAACACGTCGGCGAGGGCGACCTACGCGGTCGTTTCCCCCGCCTCGACCTCGTCGGCAGGGCCGCCGTCGTCACGCTCTGCTCGGGTACCCCGACCTGGCTGTTCTCGGCCGAAGGCGAACTCGGCCGCGACCAGCTCGCCCGCCTCGACGCGCTGCTCGCCGGCCTCGACCGGAGCGCCCACCTGCCGGTCATCGCCATCCACCACCCGCCCCATGCGCCCGGCCTGTCGCGGCTGAAGCGGCTGCGCGATGGCGAGGCGCTGATGGCGATCCTCGCCCGCCACGGCTGCCCGCTCGTCCTGCACGGCCACCTGCACCGCGCCTGCGACATCTCCTGGACCGGCGAGGGACGGACCATACGCCTCGCCGGGGCGCCCTCGGCCTCCTCGGCCGGCCGCCACGGCGATGATCCCGCCGGCTTCACCCTCGTCCATGTCGACGCCGATCTCGGCTTCCGGCTGGAGCGCCGGACAGTCCCCTGATTTCGCAACGGGCCCCTGCATCAATCAGGTTGGCATCCGCGCGGCTTGGTGCTCTTGATGACGGCCCCCCGCCGCCTGCCCACAACGGTTGAGACCCATGAACGCTCCCCTCGCGGCCTCTGCGATCCATCCCGCCCTGCTCGAGGGCCTGCGCGCCCTTCTCGGCCCCCGCGTCTCGACCTCCGAATCGGACCGGGCCCAGCACGGCCGCGACGAGTCGCGCCATGCCGCCCGCCTGCCGGACGCCGTCTGCCGGGCCATGTCGACGGAAGAGGTCGCGGCCATCGTGAAACTCTGTGCCGCCTACGACACGCCGATCGTGGCTTATGGCGCGGGCTCGTCGCTCGAGGGCGCGCTGATCCCGCTCAAGGGCGGCGTCTCGCTCGACCTCACCGGCATGAATCAGATCCTCAGCGTCCGGGCCGAAGACCTTGATGCGACGGTGCAAGCCGGCGTGACGCGCAAGCAGACACCGGCTTGTTCTTCCCTGTTGATCCCGGCGCCGACGCCACCATCGGCGGCATGGCCGCCACCCGCGCCTCCGGCACCAACGCGGTGCGCTACGGCACCATGCGCGAGAACGTCGTCAACCTCACGGTCGTGCTCTCCGACGGCCGCGTCATCCGCACCCGCTCGCGCGCCAAGAAGTCCTCGGCCGGCTACGACCTCACGGGCCTCTTTGTCGGCCAGGAGGGCACGCTCGGCATCATCACCGAGGTGACGGTCAGGCTCTACGGCATCCCCGAGGTCATGGCCGCGGCCACCTGCTCCTTTCCTACCGTCGAGGCGGCGGTCGACACCGTCATCCAGACCATCCAGATGGGCATTCCCATCTCGCGCGTCGAACTCCTCGACGACCGCGCCATCGAGGCGGTGAACGCCTATTCGAAGCTCACCCTGCCGGTGACGCCGACCCTCTTCTTCGAGTTCGCCGGCAGCCAGTCCGGCGTCGAGGAACAGGCCGCCATCGTCGAGGAACTCGCCAAGGGGGAGGGCGCCAGCAACTGGCGCTGGTCCACCGATGCCGACGAGCGCTCCAAGCTCTGGCAGGCCCGCCACGACATCCACTGGGCCATCCGCGCCCTGCGCCCCGGCGCCAAGGGCTGGGGCACGGACGTCTGCGTGCCGATCTCGGCGTTGGCCGAGGTCATCCGTGAGGTGCGCAAGGAGACCTCGCAGCAGAGCTTCGGCACCACCCTCGTCGGCCATGTCGGCGACGGCAACTTTCACCTCGGCATGCAGATCGACCCGGACGATCCGGTCGAATGGGCCAAGGCCAACGAGATCAACGACCGCATGGTCAAGCACGCCATCCGCCTCGGCGGCACCTGCACCGGCGAGCACGGCGTCGGTATCGGCAAGATGAAGTTCATGCGCGAGGAGCACGGCGAGGCTCTCGACGTCATGCACCTCATCAAGAACGCCCTCGACCCCAAGGGCATCTTCAATCCCGGCAAGGTGCTGCCGGAGGAGACGCGGCAGGCCGCGGAATAAATCGGACTCAGGCGCGCCGAAGTGATACCTTGGCGCATGTCTCAGACGGATTTCACCGCCGCGGCCGAACTCTTCGCCAACAAGCGAAAGTCGTTCCGCTCCCGCGTTCCGCTCAAATACAAGCGCTTCGACAGCCTCGCGGAGGCCGTTCGCTTCGCCGTCGAGGAACTCGGCGACGACCTCAACGGCATCAACATCCGCACCGAGAACGACGACGTCTCGGGGGCGGCCATCCGTGCGCTCTACGACGAGGCCGGCTATCCCCTCGAGCGAAAGGCGCTTCGGCAAGCCTCATGACCCATCCCCTCACTGCCGCCGCCCCTGCGGGCGTTGCGGCCCTCGTCGAGGTGCGCAGCCTGGGCGGCGTCAATTTCGTCCGCCCCGACCGGGTCATCGCCATCCAGACGTCGCCCACCGGCACGTCTCTGATCGTCATGGAGGGCGGCACGACCGTCCATTCCTCCGAGGCGACCAAGGTCATCGCCGAGCGCATCGCAGCCGCCGACCGTGACCGCTGACGGGCGCACGCCTTCCCCTATCGCCGCCGCCCAGGCAGGCGCTTCTCGCAACCACAGGTGACATCATGGCTCAGCACAGGTTCAAGGTCGGCGACGTCGTCACCCTAGGCCGCTCCTTCCTCAAGATGCCGGAAGGCCCCTTCGAGGTGATCCGCCTGCTGCCCTCCGATTCCGCCGATCCCGCCTACCGCATCAAGAGCCGTTCGGAATCCTACGAGCGCGCCGTGCGCGAATACGAGATCAAGGCCGCCTGACACTCGGCTGCATGGCTCCCATGGCCGGCGGCGCTTGCCCGCCGGCGCCGTCCGCCGCTCACTGTCGCGCCCCTGACCCGACAGAGCGAACGAGCCGGCCATGCTGCACCTGACCTCCGAAGCGCTTCTCGATGCCGTCCGCCAATGGGTGGCGATCGAAAGCCCGACCCAGGACGTGGCGGCGGTCAACCGCATGGCCGACCACGCGGAGACGCTCCTGCGCGCGGCAGGCGCCCGCATCGAGCGCATCCCCGGCACGATGGGCTACGGCGACATCCTCATCGGGCGGATCGCCGGCGAGACCGAGGGGCCCGGCATCCTGCTGCTCGGCCATATCGACACGGTCCATCCGGTCGGCACGCTCGCCTCCGACCTGCTCTGGCGGATCGAGGGCGACCGCGCCTATGGCCCCGGCATCTACGACATGAAGGGCGGCAATGCGATCGCCGTCGCCGCTCTCACCCATCTCCACGCGACCGGCCGCCGGCCGCACATGCCCGTCTCGGTGATGTTCATCCCCGACGAGGAGGCCGGCAGCCCGTCTTCGCGCGCCCGCATCGAGGCGGAGGCCCGCCGCCACGCCATCGTGCTGGTCGCCGAGCCGTCGGGGGAGGGCGGCCGGCTCACCGTCGCCCGCCACGGCATCGCCCGCTACTACCTGAAGACCACGGGCATCCCCGCCCATGCCGGCGCCTATCACGCCAAGGGCCGCAGCGCGATCCGCGAGATGGCCCGCCAGATTCTCGCCGTCGAGGCGATGACCGACTACGACCGCACCATCACCCTCAATGTCGGCACCATGTCCGGCGGCACCCACGAGAACATGGTGCCGATCCATGCCGAGGCCTGCGTCTACGTGCTGGTGCCCTCCGCCGAGGCGGAGGCGGAGGTGCGCGCGAAACTCCTCGCGCTGAAACCGCACGATCCCGACGTGAAGCTCGACGTGACGCTCGGCCTCTACCGGCCGTCCTACCGCAAGACCCCCGCCATCCAGGCGCTCTACGACCACGCCGCAGGGCTTGCCCGCGAGCTCGGCTTCGAGGTCGCGGGCGAACGCGTCGCGGGGGGCGGTTCGGACGGCAACTTCACCGGCGCGCTCGGCATCCCGACGCTCGATGGCCTCGGCGTCATCGGCGACGGTCCCCACACCCACCACGAGCATCTGCTGGTCTCGTGCCTCGTGCCGCGCACCAGGCTCTACGTGCGTCTGTTCGAGATCCTGTCGCCTGGGCTCGTCGCCGGCTGAAGGGCTGCCGCGCCGCCTATTCCGCCGCGGCGGACAGGGTCCGGCGGCTCCACCAGTCCTCCAGCGCGGGGCGCGTGCAGGCAAGCTTCACGTCCATACCGCCGGCAAAGGCGTCCCAGGCGGCGGCGAAGCGCTGCGGCACGCCGATCAGCAGGGGCATCTCCGCCGCGACCGCCGCGCCGATCTCGCCGACGAGCCCGCCGCCCTCCGCCTCCATGCGCCCGAACTTGTTGATGACGACGAGTTCGGCCGGCTGGTCCAGGGCCTGCCGGAGCGCGGCTGCCGCCTCGGCCAGCCCCGCCGGATCGAGCCTGCAGGCATTGACGCTGCCGGGGCCGAGATCCTGGCAGATGTTGATCCGCCGGCCGGACCCCAGCGCCTCCAGCTCCATGTCGAGCTCGGCGCAGCCGGCGCCCGCGTTGATCTGGATGAGCCCGGCCACCGCCGTCCCCGCGGCCATCAGGTCGTGGGCGAAGGCCGCCAGCAGCGCGTCGCAGTCTTCGTCGGGGCCGTAGGTGACGGCGGCAATCTGGCTCATGCGGACGATCCCGGGTTGAACGGCGAAGATGGGTCGGGATGGCTCCCGGGTAAAGGGGCCTCGCCGTGCCGGCCAGACGGGGCTCGGCAGAAGGCGGGACTCATGGTTTGATGGCGACCATCACGGTTGGCCGGTTGCTCGGCCGCCAAGGCAGGGATCGATGCACATGCTGAAACTTCCGATGGTCACCCTGGCGCTCGGGACGCTTCTCGCCGCGGCCGCCCCGGGCACCGCAGAGGCGAGCCACCGCCGGCTCGGCATGCACGGCTGGTGCCGCGCCGATGCCGCCCAGATGATGGGGGTCAGCCGCCGCGCCGTCGTGCTCGAGCGCCATGTGGCGCGGACGGTGGGCGGCCGTTACGAGATCCGCGGCCTCGCCTCCCACGGCCGCTACGGCTCCCGCGCCTTCACCTGCCAGTTCAACGCCCACGGCGTCCTGCAGGGCGCCGTCTGACCCGTTCACGCCTTGCGGACGAGGAAGGTCAGCGTTCCCTCGCCCTTCTGCTGATCCTCCAGCACGTCTCCCGTCTCCCTGAGGAGATGGGGGATGTCGATGCCGGCCATGGGATCGGTGCAGACCACGGAGACCCGCTGTCCCGCAGCCATCCGGCTCAGAGCCTTGCGGGTCTTCAGCGCGGGAAGGGGGCATTTCAGCCCCTTGAGGTCGAGGATCGCGACGTCCGCCGGCGGGGGCGCGCCCGCGCCGGTCGAGGTCGTGGACATCTCAGGTCAGCGCGTCGCCGTCGGGGCGTTCATGCCGTCCCAGGACTTGCCGACGAGATTGTAGCCGGCCTCGGAGCCGCGCAGCTGCGCGCCGGTCGTGCTGAAGCGCGCGTCGGCCGTCGTCTGGTAGGTCGTGTTGAGAAGGTAGCCGGCCCCCACCGCGATGACGATGGCGGCAGCGAATGCGAGCACGATGGCCTTCATGGTGGTCCCCTCTCGGAAGTTCTTGTTTCCGCGCGCAATTTATCATGCGTCTGGAACCGTTCAAGGGCCGCGGCGTCGCAGCCCCGGCTATTCGATGACGATGGCCGGCGGCGGCTTGATGGTGACGTCGCCGGTGCCCGACAGGCTCGCCCAGACCTGCCGCGCGACCTCCCGATAGACCAGGGAATGCGGGCTCGACGGGTCGGTGGCGACGATCGGCCGGCCCGAATCCGACCGTTCGCGCAGCGCCATGTCGAGCGGCACCTCGCCGAGGAAGGGCACGCCGAGCCGCGCGGCCTCCTTGCGGGCGCCGCCATGGCCGAAGATGTCGTAGCGGTTGCCGGTGTCGGGGGCGATGAAATAGCTCATGTTCTCGACGATGCCGAGAATCGGCACCTCGGTCTTGCGGAACATCGCGACGCCGCGCCGGGCGTCGATCAGGGCGAGGTCCTGCGGCGTCGACACGATGACCGCGCCGGCGAGCGGGGTCGCCTGCGCCATGGTCAGCTGCGCGTCGCCGGTGCCGGGCGGCATGTCGACCACCAGCACGTCGAGCTCGCCCCAGGCGACCTCGCGCAGCATCTGGGTGATGGCGCTCATCACCATCGGGCCGCGCCAGATCATCGGCGTCTCTTCCTCGACCATGAAGCCTATGGACATGACCTTGACCCCATAGCCCTCCAGCGGGGCGAGGGTGCGCCCACTCACCACCCGCGGCTTGCCGTGCAGGCCGAAGAGCTTCGGGAGGGAGGGGCCGTAGATGTCGGCGTCGAGGATGCCCACGCGCTGCCCGTTGGCCGCCAGCGCCAGGGCGAGGTTGCAGGCCGTGGTGGACTTGCCGACGCCGCCCTTGCCCGAGGCCACCGCGATGACGTGCCTGACGCCGGGGATCGTCGCCGCCTTCGGCGAGGGCGGCTGGGAGGGCCGGCCGGCTGCGACGTGCGGCTGGGTGGACGGCGGCGGCCGCATGCCCGTGGTGGCCGGACCTGACGGCCGGTCGGCGGTGAGCGACACGAGCGCCTGCCCGACGCCCGGCACGCCGCCGATGGCCGATTGCGCGGCCGCCCGCACGGGCTCCATGGCGGCGGCTTCCGTCGGATCGATGGCGATGGCGACCATCACCTTGTCGCCGTTGACCAGGATGTCGGAGAGCCGGCCCGAGGCCGTGAGCGTCTGGCCGCTGGCCGGCAGCTTCACCTGTTCGAGCGCCCGCGCAACTTCTTCGCGTGTGACCATGATGCCCCCGTGAGACGAGGGGTCACATAGGCCATTGCGGCAGGGAGCGGAAGGGTCGCGTCCCCGTCAGGGCGTGACGGTGAGCCGCAGCACGTAGGAATCGAGCGGCATGGGCCGGTTGGCGGTGGTCAGCTCGCGCGGCGGCGACACCAGTTCGCCGAAGGCCACGAAGCGGCCCTGCACCGGAACGAAGGGGGCGCCGAGATGGGCGGCCGGCGACAGGCGGAAGGTCGGCGCCTGGGCGCCGACGGCCTCGATCTCCACGACGGGGGAGCCGGTGCGGGTGCAGCCGCGCGGCGAGGCGCACTGCCCGTCGGCCACCACCTTGCTGAACCTCAGCTTCATGACGCGGCCGTCGGGGCCCTGGACCTCGACGGTCTCGCCGCCGCGGATCTCGACCCGCTGCGGCTGCGGCGCCTGCGCCTTGCTCGGCCCGGTCACGAGCAGGAGCACGGTGCTGGCGGCGAGGAACATCAACGTGGGGGCAGCGATCATGGTCACGTTCGCGATCGTCGGGCTGTACAGCGTCATATGCGGCTCCGGATGTTGCACCCGTGTGTCGCGATGGCGCGTGAAATGGTTCAACGCCGATATGGAGAGCCGGCTGCCGGCCCGCGCGATCCCGCTCCGGTCACGAATGCGCGAGCCGCGCCGCCGGCATGGCAGGCCCGCCGTCATTGGACCGACCCGGCCGCAAATCCATGTTGGACCTGTCATCGAGTCGTGGTAGCAGGCTGCGCCAACCCATAACCGAGCCGACATCCATCCTCCCGCCGAGTCGAGAGGGGGGAGAGGGCTTTATCCGCAGCGGAGTTGGCCATGGCCGTCATCAAGTCCATCGAGGAAGCCCTCACCTTCGACGACGTCCTGCTGCGGCCGGGCCTGTCCGACGTCATGCCGGGCGACGTCGACGTCAGGTCGCGGATCACCCGCACCATCTCGCTCAACATTCCGCTGATGTCCTCGGCCATGGACACGGTCACCGAATACCGGATGGCCATCGCCATGGCGCAGGCCGGCGGCATCGGCGTCATCCACCGCAATCTCGAGCCGGAGGTGCAGGCCGACCACGTCCGCCAGGTGAAACGCTTCGAGAGCGGCATGGTGCTGAACCCCATCACCATCCATCCCGACGAGACCCTCGCCGACGCCCAGGCGCTGATGCGCAAGCACAACTTCTCCGGCTTCCCCGTGGTCGAGCGCGGCCCCAACGGCAAGGCGGGCAAGCTCGTCGGCATTCTCACCAACCGTGACGTGCGCTTCGCCACCCGTCCGGACCAGCCCATCGCGGAGCTCATGACCCGCGACAGGCTCATCACCGTCGGCGAGGGCGTCACCCAGGACGAGGCCAAGCGCCTGCTCCACCAGTTCCGCATCGAGAAGCTGCTGGTGGTCGACGAGCACTATCGCTGCACCGGCCTCATCACGGTGAAGGACATCGAGAAGCAGGTCGCCAATCCCAATGCCTGCAAGGACGAGCAGGGGCGCCTCCGGGTCGCCGCCGCGACCACGGTGGGCGAGCAGGGCTACGAGCGCACCGAGATGCTGATCGACGCCGGCGTCGACCTCGTCGTCGTCGACACCGCCCACGGCCATTCCCAGAAGGTGCTGGACCAGGTGACGCGCATCAAGCGCCTGTCCAACAAGGTGCAGGTGGTGGCCGGCAACGTCGCCACCGGCGCGGCGACCCGGGCGCTCATCGATGCCGGCGCCGACGCCGTGAAGGTCGGCATCGGCCCGGGCTCGATCTGCACGACCCGCATCGTCGCCGGCGTCGGCGTGCCCCAGCTCACCGCCATCATGGAGAGCGTCGAGGCTGCGCAGGCGAGCGGCACGCCCGTCATCGCCGACGGCGGCATCAAGTTCTCCGGCGACCTCGCCAAGGCGCTGGCGGCCGGCGCCGAGGTGGCGATGATCGGCGGGCTCCTCGCCGGCACCGACGAGGCGCCGGGCGAGGTCTATCTGTGGCAGGGGCGCTCCTACAAGAGCTACCGCGGCATGGGCTCGGTGGGCGCCATGGCCCGCGGCTCGGCTGACCGCTACTTCCAGGCCGAGGTGAAGGACACGCTGAAGCTCGTCCCCGAGGGCATCGAGGGTCAGGTCGCCTACAAGGGGCCGGTCTCGACCGTGGTCCACCAGCTCGTCGGCGGCCTGCGCGCCGCCATGGGATACACCGGCGCCCGCGACCTTGGCGAGTTCCGCACCAAGACCGAATTCGTCCGCATTTCCGGCGCGGGCCTGCGCGAGAGCCACGTCCATGACGTGACGATCACCCGCGAGAGCCCCAATTACCCCAACGGCGGCCGCGTCTGACCGCCCTGCGGGTCCATGAAAAAAGGCGGCCTGCGGGCCGCCTTTCGTCGTCGTGGAGGAGCGTGCGGTCAGTCGCAGACCCG
>LNFH01000417.1 GCA_001464235.1 Rhizobiales bacterium Ga0077556
TCCCGGCTCGCCGATATCGATCCGATCCTCGCCAGCGTCTACGGCACCGACCGGGTGGCCCTCTGGCGGCGGCGCTGGCGGCTGTTCTTCCTCGCCACCAGCGGGCTTTTCGGCCATGCCGGGGGGCAGAGCTGGGGCGTCAGCCACTACCGCCTGAAGCCGGTGCGCTGAGGCGCAGCCGTCAGATCCAGCCGGCCGAGGCGAGCATCCGCAAGGCGCCATAGGCGCCGCCGGCGACGAGGGCGGTCGCCACCGCGCCATAGACCACGTCCACCAGGGTCAGCGTCAGCGTCCAGACGCGCAGCGTGGCGTAGTTCGTCAGGTCGTAGGTCGCATAGGCGAGAAGCCCGAGGAAGCCGCCGTTCACCAGCGCCATCTGCAGCGAGCCCGCCGCGAAGGCCGGCAGCACGGCGAAATGGACGACGCCGACGGGGAAGAGGAAATAGAAGACGAGGGCCGGGGCCCAGCGCAGGTTGTCCAGCATCAGGCTGCCGAGCGTCGGCCGGTAGAGCACCCGGCCCATGATCGAGAGCCACACCGCGTCGAGGATGCCGAAGACGATCAGCGCGGCCGCATAGGCCGAGAGAAATTGCATGGTCCGGATCCCCGATGAATACAGAGGATACGCGGGAGGGTGCCGCCCGGTTCACGCACGGCGTGTCGGGGAGGGGTGGGACAGGCGGGATATCAGGAAACGACGAGCGGGCTGGTGGAGCTAGGGGGATTCGAACCCCCGACCTCTGCAGTGCGATTGCAGCGCTCTCCCATCTGAGCTACAGCCCCGCCCGCGAGCGCGCGTCAAGGCGTTCCGCGCGCCGCGCTGCGGCTTTCGGCGGAAGCGCCCGGACCCGAAGGGCGCCGCAGCCGGCGCCCTTCCTCATCTCACACATACTGCCCGTGGCAGTGCTTGAACTTCTTGCCCGAACCGCAGGGGCAGGGGTCGTTGCGGCCGACCTTGCCCCAGGTGGAGGGGTCGTTCGGGTTGCGCTCGGCGGCGGGTGCGCCGCCGCCCTGGGCCTGGAACGATCCGCCGGAGGCGGCCCCCATCTGGGCGAACTCGTCCATGCCGGTCATCGGGTCGATGTGATGGGCGGTCATGGGCGGCAGGTCCGGCATGGGCGGCGGCTCCTGCAGCTCGACGAGGGCGAGCTGCTGGGTCGTCATCTCGCGGAGCTTGGCCATCAGCCCCTCGAAGAGCTGGAAGGCCTCGGACTTGAACTCGTTCAGCGGGTCGCGCTGGGCATAGCCGCGCAGGCCCACCACCTGGCGCAGGTGGTCGAGCTGGACGATGTGCTCGCGCCAGAGATGGTCGAGAACCTGCATCACCACCGCCTTCTCGATCTGGCGCATGATGTCGGGGCCGAAGCGGGCGGCCTTGGAGGCCATCATCTCGTCGGCGGCCTTGGTGATGCGCTCGATCACCTCCTCGTCGGCGATGCCCTCTTCCTTGGCCCATTCGTCGACGGGCAGGTCGAGGTTGAGGACGCGGTAGATCTCCTCCTTGAGGGTCGCAGTGTCCCACTGCTCGGCATAGGCGTCCGGCGGGATGTAGGTGTGCACCAGGGTCTCGATCACGCCATGGCGCATGTCCTGCGTCATGTCGGAGAGGTCCTGCTGGCTCATCAGCTCGATGCGCTGCTCGAAGATGACCTTGCGCTGGTCGTTGGCGACGTCGTCGTATTTGAGGACGTTCTTGCGCAGGTCGAAGTTGCGCGCCTCGACCTTCTGCTGCGCCTTCTCCAGCGCCCGGTTGATCCAGGGATGGACGATGGCCTCGCCCTCCTTGAGACCGAGCTTGGTCAGCATGCCCTCCATGCGGTCCGACCCGAAGATGCGCATCAGGTCGTCCTGCAGGGACAGGTAGAACTTGGAGCGGCCGGGGTCGCCCTGGCGGCCGGAGCGGCCACGCAGCTGGTTGTCGATGCGGCGGCTCTCGTGGCGCTCTGTGCCCATGATGTAGAGGCCGCCGGCCTTCAAGGCGCGCTGCTTGAGATCGGCGACCTGGCGGCGGATGGCCTCCGCCTTCTCCTGCTTCTCGGGCCCGTCCTCCATGTCGGCGAGCTCGGCCTGGATGCGCATGTCGGCATTGCCGCCGAGCTGGATGTCGGTGCCGCGTCCCGCCATGTTGGTGGCGATGGTGATGGCGCCGGGGACGCCCGCCTGGGAGACGATGAAGGCCTCCTGCTCGTGGTAGCGGGCGTTGAGCACGGCGAAGACGCGCTCGCCAGCGGTGCCCTGGTCGCCGTCGTAGAGCGGCGCGAAGGCCTGGGGGTCGTCGAGGTCGACCTGCTTGAAGCCGGCCTGCTTCAGCATCTCCGCGAGGGTCTCGGACTTCTCGATGGAGGTGGTGCCGACGAGCACCGGCTGGCCCTTGGCGCGGGCGGCCTCCACCTCGGTGATGATGGCCTGGTACTTGTCCTGGACGGTCTTGTAGACCTCGTCGTCCTCGTCGAGGCGGGCGATGCCGCGGTTGGTCGGGATCTCGACCACCTGCAGCTTGTAGATGTCCATGAACTCGTCGGCCTCGGTCAGCGCCGTGCCGGTCATGCCGGCGAGCTTGCCGTACATGCGGAAATAGTTCTGGAAGGTGATGGAGGCGAGCGTCTGGTTCTCGGGCTGGACCTGGACGCGCTCCTTGGCCTCGAGCGCCTGATGCAGGCCTTCCGAATAGCGGCGGCCCGGCATCATGCGGCCGGTGAACTCGTCGATGATGACCACCTCGCCGTTGCGGACGATGTAGTCCTTGTCGCGCTGGAACAGCTTGTGGGCCTTCAGCGCCTGGTTGACGTGGTGGACGGTCGAGACGTTCTCGACGTCGTAGAGGTCGCCCTTGACGTAGCCGGCCTCGACGAGGGCCCGCTCCATCTTCTCGTTGCCGCTCTCGGTGAGGGAGGCGGTGCGCTGCTTCTCGTCGACCTCGTAATCCTCCTTGTTCAGGGCGGGGATGAAGCGGTCGATGGTGGCGTAGAAGTCGGAGCGGTCGTCGAGCGGGCCGGAAATGATGAGGGGCGTGCGCGCCTCGTCGATGAGGATGGAATCGACCTCGTCGACGATGGCGTAGAAGTGGCCGCGCTGGACCATCTCCTGCACCGTGTACTTCATGTTGTCGCGCAGGTAGTCGAAGCCGTACTCGTTGTTGGTGCCGTAGGTGATGTCGCAGGCATAGGCGTCGTGGCGCTGCTGGTCGTCCATGCCGTGGACGATGGTGCCGGTGGTCATGCCGAGGAAGCCGTAGACCTTGCCCATCCACTCGGCGTCGCGCTTGGCGAGGTAGTCGTTGACGGTGACGACGTGGACGCCCTTGCCGGCGAGGGCGTTGAGATAGACGGCGAGGGTGGCGACGAGGGTCTTGCCCTCGCCGGTCTTCATCTCGGCGATGGCGCCCTCGTGGAGCACCATGCCGCCGATCAACTGAACGTCATAATGGCGCTGGCCGAGGACGCGCTTGGCCGCCTCGCGCACGGTGGCGAAGGCGGGGACGAGAAGGTCGTCGAGGGTCTTGCCGGCGGCGAGCTGCGCCTTGAAGGCGTCGGTGCGGGCCCGCAGGGCCTCGTCCGACAGCGCCGCGAGCTCAGGCTCCAGCGCGTTGATGGCATCGATCCGCGGACGGTATCCCTTGATGCGGCGATCGTTGCCGTTGCCGAAGATCCTGCGGGCGAGCGCGCCGAGCATGTGCGTTCCTTACACTTGGGCGGGGAGAGAGAGGCATCGAAACGGTTGGTCGCACCGTCCGTTCCGATGGTTCACGCAAGCCCTTCAGCCCCGTCAGGCGGTCTCGAAGCGCCCCGTGCGCCCCGTCCTCCGGTCCCGGCGGGATCATCGTCGACGGACGCGCGGATTTCCGCAGCGGCCCGGCAACCCGCGACAGATATGGACGGTGCCAAGGGTTGTCAATTCAAGCCGAAACGGGCATTGCTGCGGCAACCGGCGGGATCCGCCAGGAGTTGTGCACGCGTCAACCGCCCCGTGCTTTCGCACCGTCTTCCTTCAAAGCGCCACACGTGCCCGTCAAGCACGCCCTCCCGTGACAAAAGGTTCGACCCTTCCATGACCGTCCGCTCGCTCCTGTCCCTTGCCGCCATGTCGCTGGCGCTCGCCGGGCCGCTGGCCGCCCAGACCCCGCCGGCCGCGACGCCGGCGCCGGCCCAGCCGGCCACGCCCCCGGCCCTGCAGACCCCGGCCGACGGCATCCTCGCCCGCGTGCAGGGCGTCGAGATCCGACAGGCCGACCTCGACGCGGCGGAGGAGGACATCGGCGGCCAGACGACCGCGCAGATGAGCCCCGAGCAGAAGCGCGAATATCTCCTCAGCTTCGTCATCGACCTGACGCTCGCCGCCAAGGCCGCCGAGCAGCGCAACGTCCAGGACAGCGCCGACTTCGCGCGGAAGATGACCTACTACCGCAACAAGCTCCTGGTGGAGACGCTGCTCAACACCGAGACGCGCACCCGCGTCACGGAAGAGGAGATGCGCAAGATCTACGACGAGCAGCGCTCCCGCATCACGCCGGAGGAGGAGGTGCGCGCCCGCCATATCCTGGTGGAGACCGAGGACGAGGCCAAGGCGCTGATCGCCCAGATCCGCGGCGGCGCCGATTTCGAGACCATCGCCAAGGAGAAGTCGAAGGATCCGGGCGGCGCCCGCAACGGCGGCGACCTCGGCTTCTTCACCAAGGGCCAGATGGTGCCCGAGTTCGCCGAGGCGGCCTTCGCCATGCAGGCGGGCCAGCTGTCGCAGGCGCCGGTCAAGTCGCAGTTCGGCTGGCACATCATCAAGCTCGAGGAGCGCCGGCAGCGGCAGATCCCGAGCTTCGAGCAGGTGCGCGGCCAGATCGAGGACTTCCTCACCCGCCGCGTCCAGGCCGACCTCGTGCAGAAGCTGAGGTCGGAGGCGCAGGTCGAGCGCTTCGTGCCCTCGCCGACCCGGCCGACGATCCCCGGCGCGCCCGGTGCGCCGGCCCCGGCGCCGCCGCGTCCCTGATCTGCCGTTCCGTCCCGACGACGAGGCCGGCCGCTCGCGTGGCCGGCCTTCGTCGTTCAGGGGCGATGCCGAGCGCCCGGCGGGGCCACACCGTTTCTTAAGCGCCCTCGCTTAAGCCATGGGGACCGTGATCGGATCATCGTGCCGACGCGTGGTCGGGGACATCCGCCTTGTCGGTGATGGGTTCGGAAGAGGCGCAGATGGGGCGCGGCGCCAAGACGCTGCTGTCGCCCGCCGGCATCGCCGCGCGCATCCGCTCCTTCCTGCTCGACCGCTCCGACGAGTCCATCGCCCAGAGGATGGCGGGCGCGGCCTTCCTGATCCGGGTGCTGAGCGCCGGCATCGCCTATGTCAGCCAGGTGCTGATGGCGCGCTGGATGGGCGGCTCGGAATTCGGCACCTATGTCTCGGTGTGGGTCTGGGTGCTGCTCATCGGCCATCTGTCCAACGCGGGTCTCGCCTCTGCGGCGCAGCGCTTCGTGCCGGAATATGCCGAGCGCGGCGACCACGACGGCCTCAGGGGCTTCATCGGCGGCGGGCGGCGCCTCGGCATGATCATCGCGACGGTGGTCGCGGCGACGGGTCTCGCGATCCTGTGGCGCTTCGGCTCCCTCGTCAGCGACGCCATGCTCATCCCGCTGGTGCTCGCGGCCATCTGCCTGCCGATGTTCGTGCTGACCGACATCCAGGACGGCATCGCCCGCTCCTGGAACTGGACGGACCTCGCCCTCGGCCCGCCCTACCTCATCCGCCCCTTCATCCTGCTCGGCTGCATGGCCGGCGGCTATGTCGCCGGCTTTCCCAGCACGGCGGTGACGGCGATGACCTGCGCCGTGGTCGCGACCTGGACCGCCGCGATGATCCAGTTCGTGCTGCTCAACCGCCGCATCGCCACCAAGGTCGCGGCGGGCCCGCGCCGGACGGAACCGCTGTTCTGGCTGAAGACGAGCCTGCCGATCTTCGTGGTGGAGACCTTCTACCTCGCCCTGACCTATACCGACGTGATCCTGCTGAAGCAGCGCGGTCTACTGGGCCGCGGTGAAGACCCTGGCGCTGGTCGCCTTCGTCTATTTCGCCGTGGCGGCGGCGGCGGCGCACCGGTTCAGCGAGTACCACGTCGCCGGCGACAGGCAGAAGCTCGCCGACTTCCTGCGTGCCTCCATCCGCTGGACGTTCTTCCCTTCGCTCGCCGCGACGATCCTCATCCTCGCCCTCGGCAAGCCCTTCCTGATGATGTTCGGCCCCGACTTCGTGAAGGGCTACCCGGCGATGTTCGTGGTGTCGGTGGGCCTTCTGGCGCGGGCCGCGGCAGGCCCGGTCGAGCGTCTCCTGACGATGTCCGGCCACCAGACGGCGTGCGCCCTCATCTACGGCGCCGCCTTCGCCGCGGCGGTGATCCTCTGCCTCCTCCTCATCCCGCCGTTCGGGATGATGGGCGCGGCGATCGCCACGGCGACGGCGCTGACGCTGGAATCAGTGCTGCTGGTGTGGATCACCACGGCGCGCCTCGGCCTCTCCGCGGCCTTCTGGATCAAGCCGGCTGCCCCATGATCGCGGTCTCCACCCCTCTCCGCGCCGAGGCCCCGCCGCTGCAGCCGGCGATGTCCGCCGCGGACATCGGCGCGCTCTCCGCGTCCTGGGTGCCGGCCGAGGGCTGGGAGACGCTGCGCTCCGACTGGGAGGAGCTGGCGGCGGCAGCCGCCGAGCCCAATGCCTTCCTCGCGCCGGCCTTCGCGCTCGCGGCCCGCGGCATCGCGCCCGCCGCCGGGCTCGGGGCGCTGCTCGTCTGCCGCGACGGGCAGCCGGTCGGCCTCGTCGCCGGCCGGTTCGGCCTCGCGGGCGCGGTCTTCGCCCTGTGGACCCACCACTATGCCCCCTACGGCATGCCGCTGGTGCGGCCCGGAGAGGCGGAAGCGGTGGTCGGCGCGCTTCTGTCCTTCCTCGCGAACGAAGGCGTCGCCGCCCTCGAGGCGCCGCTCGTGCCGGACGGCCCGTTCGCCACCGCCCTCGGCGCGCTCGCGGCCACCCATCCGACCTTCGTGCTCGACTCCCATCGCCGCGCGGTCCTGACGGAGGCGCCGCCGCCCCTGTCGAAGGAACAGCGCCGTCTGGCGCGCCGCCTCGGCGAGCGGGGGGCGCTGAGGTTCGCCTCCACGGCGACGGGCCATGACCTCGCCGGGGCGGTCGGGGCCTTCCTCGCCCTCGAGGCCGAGGGATGGAAGGGCCGCCGCGGCACGGCCCTCGCCATGACACCGGCGACCCGCGCCTTCTTCGAGGCGGCGGTGACCGACCTCGCCACCCGCGGTGCGGCGCGGATCGACATGCTGCTGCTCGACGGGCGGCCCATCGCGGCCGGGCTCGTGCTCTCCGCGGGCTCGCGGGCCTGGTACCTCAAGACCGCCTATGACGAGGCCTTCGCGCGCTTCTCGCCGGGGCTTCTCCTCTCCCACGCCATCGGCGCAGCCGCGATCGCGGCGAAGGGCGTGCGGCTGGTCGATTCCTGCGCCATTCCCGACCATCCCATGATCGACCGCATCTGGCCCGGCCGCATGGCGCTGACCACGCGCTTCATCGCCGTGGACGCAGGTGCCGCCGGCTGGCGCTGGCGGGCGGCGCTCGCCTGGCGCCGCGGCCTCATCGGCGCGAAGGCTCTGGCCAAGCGCCTTCTCAGGCGCTGAGGCTCAGGGCCGGTCGCGCAGCAGGCGCCGGATGATCTTGCCCGTGGTCGTCATCGGCAGTTCGTCGATGAACTCCACCTCGCGCGGGTAGGAGTGGGCCGACATGCGCGTCTTCACGAAGTCGCGGATGTGGTCGGCGAGGTCGGGCGAGGGTTCGACGCCGTCCTTCAGCACGATGAAGGCCTTGACGATCTCGGTGCGCAGCTCGTCGGGCTTGCCGACGGCGGCCGCGAGCGACACGGCCGGATGCTTCAGGAGCGTGTCCTCGATCTCGCCGGGCCCGATGCGGTAGCCGGCGGAGGTGATGACGTCGTCGTCGCGGCCGAAGAAGTGGACGTAGCCCTCCTCGTCGCGCAGGCCCTGGTCGCCGGTCACCATCCAGTCGCCGATGAACTTGTCGCGGGTCGCCTCGGGGCGGCCCCAGTATTCGAGGAACATGACCGGGTCCGGCCGCTGCACGGCGATCTGGCCGCGCTCGCCCGTCTCGCAGAGCGAGCCGTCGTCGCGGATGACGCCCACCGTGTGGCCCGGCACCGGCTTGCCGATGGCGCCCGCCTTCGACACGCCGATGGCGGCCGAGGAGGCGAGGACCAGGTTGCATTCGGTCTGGCCGTAGAACTCGTTGATGGTGAGGCCGAGGGCGGCGCGGCCCCAGTCGTAGGTCGGCGTGCCCAGCGCTTCCCCACCCGAGGCGAGGGTGCGCAGGACCAGATCGTGCCGGGAGCGCGGATCGTCGATCGAGCGCAGCATGCGCAGGGCCGTCGGCGGCACGAAGGAGTTCCGCACCTTGAGCTCGGCCATCAGCGCGAAGGCCTCGTCGGCGTCGAACTTCTCGAACTTGTGGGCGACCACCGGCACGCCGAAATGGAGCGAGGGCAGCAGCACGTTGAGGAGGCCGCCGGCCCAGGCCCAGTCAGCCGGCGTCCACATGCGGTCGCCGGCCTGCGGGAAGAATTCGTGCGGCATCTCCACGCCCGGCAGGTGGCCGAGAAGGACGCGGTGGCCGTGCAGGGCCCCCTTGGGCTGGCCGGTGGTGCCGGAGGTGTAGATCATCATGGCCGGATCGTCGGCCGCGGTGTCGACGGCCGTGAAGGCGCCCGAGGCCTTCTCCAGCGAGCCGTAGAAGCTCTCGACGCCGTCGGCCGCGCCGTCGACGGACAGGACCAGCGAGAGCTCGCCGAGCCCGTCGCGGATCTGGGCGAGCTTGGCCACCCCCTCCGCATTGGTGATGAGGGCGCGGGCCCCGGCATTGGCGAGGCGGAAGGCGAGCGCATCGATGCCGAAGAGCGCCGCCAGCGGCACGGCGATGGCGCCCATCTTGTAGATGGCGATATGGGCGATGGCGGCCGCGGCGCCCTGCGCGAGCACCAGCGCGACGCGATCCCCGCGCTTCACGCCCTTCGCCACCAGCACGTTGGCGAGACGGTTGGAGGCGTCCTCCAGCCGGCCATAGGTGACGGGCTCGACCCGCCCGTCCGGCTTCTTCCAGAGGATGGCGACGCGGTCCGGCTCGGCCAGCGCCCAGCGGGTGCAGACGTCGGTGCCGATGTTGTAGCGGGCCGGGACCTGCCAGCGGAAATCGCGGACGAGGGCGTCGTAGTCGCGCAGG
>LNFH01000418.1 GCA_001464235.1 Rhizobiales bacterium Ga0077556
GGCGGCCGAGGTCGAGTCAGCCCTCCGTCGAGGGCGGTGCGAGGGGCACCGGAGCCGCGCTTCCGCCGGCGACCAGCACCTCGTCTGCCGTCGTGGCCGCCGATCGAGCCTCACCGTGTTCGCTTCACCCGGCCGCTCAGAACGAGATCGATCGCCGCCGCGGCGTGTCCCGCCTTCAGGCGGATGGGCGGGTCGGAACGCCGTGCGTGATGAAGTTTCGGAGAAGCGGGAACACCCTCTCCGGGGCATCACCATGGATCTCGTGGCCGCACTCCTCGAGCCGCTCGAACTGAACCAGATGCGGCGGCAGGGAGCGGGCGGTCGCCTCGATCAGGGAGATGGGAACGATCGGATCGTGCGCTCCGCCCACGACGAGGGTCGGGCAGGTGATGTTCCGCAAGTCCGCATGGAAGTCGAAACGGCCATGTTCGTTGTTCGGGCCGTTGAAGTGGAGGGCGACCTCGGTCTTCATGATCGCATGGACGGGTCCCTTCGGCCGGTCCCGCCGGTGCCGGTATAGCGGGACGCAGCGCTCGATGTAGCGGGCGCGGCCCTCGGCCGTCGGGTTGGTCCAGTAGCTCTCGGCCGTCGCGCGGGCATCGTCTCCGCCGATGCGCCCGAACGTCTCGAACACCCGTTCGAAGTCCATCGCCGCCGCCGTGCTCAGAAGGATCAGCTTGCCGGGATGATCGGGATAGCGCGTGGCGTAGGACTGGGCCACGAAGCCGCCGAACGAGAGGCCGCAGACGATCGGTTTGACGAGACCCAGGGCATCACAGAGCCCTTTCACGTCATCGCCCCATTGCGTCAGGTTCCAGGTCGCCGGGTCCGAACCCTCGCTGCGCCCATTGCCGCGATGATCGTAGAAGACGACCTGGGCGACGTCGCTCAGGGCGGAAAACGCGGTCTTGAAGGGCACGTGGTCAAAGCCCGGGCCGCCATGCAGCATCACGAGGGCCGGCTTTTCTCGCACTCCACGATCGTCGACGACGAGCCCGGCATTGGCGACGTCGACGAACAACCGGACGCCGTTGACGAGCACGTGCATCTGCGGCTCCCGGCCCCGTCGCTATCGTCCTTGCAAGCTCATAGCTCAGGCCGCCTGTTTCGCGCCCTCGCCGACGATGCGGACGATGTCGGCCATGATGGCGTTGAGCTGGAAGTCCTTCGGCGTGTAGACCGCCGCGACACCGGCCTTCTTCAACTGGGCCTCATCCTCGGGCGGGATGATGCCGCCGACGATGACCGGCACGTCGTCCAGCCCCTCGGCGCGCATCCGCTCCATCACCTCGGTGACGAGGGGAATGTGGCTGCCGGAGAGGATCGACAGGCCGACGACGTGGACGCCCTCTTCCAGCGCCGCGTTGACGATCTCGGCGGGGGTGAGGCGGATGCCCTCGTAGACCACCTCCATGCCGCAGTCGCGGGCCCGCACGGCGATCTGCTCGGCGCCGTTGGAATGGCCGTCGAGGCCCGGCTTGCCGACGAGGAACTTGATGCGGCGGCCGAGCCGGCGCGAGACGTTCTCCACCTCGGCACGGATGGGGGCGAGGTCGCCGGTCTCGGCGCGGGCAGCCCGGCCGACGCCGGTGGGCGCGCGGTACTCGCCGAAGACCTCGCGCAGCACCTGGCCCCATTCGCCGGTGGTGACGCCGGCCTTGGCGGCGGCGATGGAGGGCTCCATGACGTTGCGGCCCTCGCTCGCGGCGGCGCGCAGGTCGGCGAGCGCCTTGTCGACGGCCTTCGCGTCGCGGGCGGCGCGCCAGGCCTTCAGGCTCTCGACCTGCTGGGCCTCCACGGCGGGATCGACCACCATGATCGAGCCTTCGCCCGTGGTGAGAGGGGAGGGCTCGGTCTCGGTGAAGCGGTTGACGCCGATGACCACCTGCTCGCCGCTCTCGATGGCCTCGAGGCGGCGCGTGTTGCTCTCCACGAGCTTCGACTTCATGTAGGGCACGGCGGCGATGGCCCCGCCCATCTCCTCGATCAGCTTCATCTCGGCGGTGGCCTCGGCCTTGAGCGCCTCCACCTTGGCGGCGACCGCCGGGTTGCCGTCGAAGAGATCGCCGAATTCGAGGAGGTCGGTCTCATAGGCGAGGATCTGCTGGAGGCGCAGCGACCATTGCTGGTCCCAGGCGCGCGGCAGGCCGAGCGCCTCGTTCCAGGCCGGAAGCTGCAGGGCGCGGCAGCGCGCCTTCTTCGAGATGGTGACCGCCAGCGCCTCGATGAGGATGCGGTAGACGTTGTTCTCGGGCTGCTGCTCGGTGAGGCCGAGCGAGTTCACCTGGACGCCGTAGCGGAACAGCTTGTGCTTCGGGTCGGTGACGCCGTAGCGGGTCTCGACCAGCTCCTCCCAGAGCTCGACGAAGGCGCGCATCTTGCACATCTCGGTGACGAACCGCATGCCGGCGTTGACGAAGAAGGAGATGTGGCCGACCACCTCGCCGAAGCCGCCCTCCGGCACCTCGCCGGAGGCCTTCACCGTGTCGAGGATGGCCATGGCGTTGGCGAGCGCGAAGGCCAGTTCCTGCACCGGCGTCGCCCCCGCCTCCTGCAGGTGGTAGGAGCAGACGTTCATCGGGTTCCACTTGGGCATCTCGGCCGTCGTGAACAGGATGGTGTCCTTGGTGAGCCTGAGCGAGGGCTCCGGCGGGAAGACGTAGGTCCCGCGCGACAGATATTCCTTCAGGATGTCGTTCTGCGTCGTGCCGGAGAGCTTCGTTCGCGGCGCGCCGGTCTCGTCGGCGACCGCCACGTAGAGCGCCAGCAGCCAGGCGGCGCAGGCGTTGATGGTCATCGACGTGTTCATCTCGCCGAGCGGGATGCCGTCGAAGAGCGTGCGCATGTCGCCGAGATGGGAGACGGGAACGCCGACCTTGCCGACCTCGCCGCGGGCGAGGACGTGGTCGGCGTCGTAGCCGGTCTGGGTCGGAAGGTCGAAGGCGACGGAGAGGCCGGTCTGGCCCTTGGCGAGGTTCGCGCGATAGAGCGCGTTGGACTTCTCGGCCGTGGAATGGCCCGCATAGGTGCGGATCAGCCAGGGTTTCTCGCGCTTGTCGTTGCTGCGCATTGTCGCCTCCCGAGCGGGTTCTTTGGCGGTCATTCTGTGCCGCCAGGCGATTTATTGCAATGCAGCGAAAGGGGCATGGGCCCGGCCCCGCGAAAGGGGCCGGGCGGAAGGCGTCACGCTCGTCGGATCAGGCCGACGATGACCAGCAGGATGACCGCGCCGAGCGTCGCGCTGACGATGGCGGAGGCGATGCCGGACCCGAGGGAGACCCCGAGCCGCGGGAACAGCCAGGTGGCGATGAGGGCGCCGAGAATGCCGATGACGATGTTGCCGATGAGCCCGAAGCCGAAGCCCTTGACGATGATGCCGGCGAGCCAGCCCGCGATGGCGCCGACGAGAATGAGAACGAGTAGACTTTCGATGGGCATGGGCAATCCTCCTGAGGGCGCGCGCGGGGGCCGACGAACGTCGGGGCCGCGGAGTTCAAACGCGCGCAGGGCGATCCGGGTCCCGGGAAGCGGCAAAAAAATACCGGCGGCGGGAACCGGGTAGGGGTCACCACGTTGCCGTCGCGGGGCTCCAGGGCTCGGCCGAAGGGTCGATGGCATGGCCTTCCAGGCCGCCAATTCGCGCTTGCACATCCATGTTGCACTGCACATAATCGACTCCTGAAGCGCCCCCTTGAGAAGGCGCCTGACACCCGAGGTAACACCAATGGCAGCTGTTGCTCCCACCCCCCAGTCCCGCCCGGTCAAGGATCTCTACGAGTTCGGAGAGGTCCCCCCGCTCGGCCACGTGCCCGCCAACATGTATGCCTGGGCCATCCGCAAGGACCGGCACGGGCCGCCCGAGCAGTCCTTCAAGGTGGAGGTCGTGCCGACCTGGTCGCTGGGCGAGGACGAGGTGCTGATCTACGTGATGGCCGGCGGCGTGAACTACAACGGCATCTGGGCCGGCCTCGGCCAGCCGATCTCTCCACTCGACGGCCACAAGCACCCCTTCCATGTCGCCGGGTCCGACGCCTCGGGCATCGTCTGGGCGGTGGGCGCCAAGGTGAAGCGCTGGAAGGTGGGTGACGAGGTGATCGTCCACTGCAACCAGGACGACGGCGACGACGAGGAGTGCAACGGCGGCGACCCGATGTTCTCTCCGACCCAGCGCATCTGGGGCTACGAGACGCCGGACGGCTCCTTCGCCCAATTCTGCCGCGTCCAGTCGCGCCAGCTCATGGAGAAGCCCAAGCACCTGCCCTGGGAGGAGGCCGCCTGCTACACGCTGACGCTGGCGACCGCCTACCGCATGCTGTTCGGCCATCCGCCGCACACTCTGAAGCCGGGCGACAACGTGCTGGTCTGGGGCGCCTCGGGCGGCCTCGGCGTCTTCGCCGTGCAGCTCGTGGCAGCCGCCGGCGCCAATGCCATCGGCATCATTTCCGACGAGACGAAGCGCGACTACGTGCTGCAACTCGGGGCCAAGGGCGTCATCAACCGCAAGGACTTCGCCTGCTGGGGCCAGATGCCCACGGTGAACTCGGACGAGTATAACGTCTGGCTCAAGGAAGCGCGCAAGTTCGGCAAGGCGATCTGGGACATCACCGGCAAGAAGGACGTGGACATCGTCTTCGAGCATCCGGGCGAGGCGACCTTCCCGGTGTCCTGCCTCGTCGCCAAGCGCGGCGGCATGGTGGTGTTCTGCGCCGGCACCTCCGGCTTCAACATCACCTTCGACGCCCGCTATGTCTGGATGCGGCAGAAGCGCATCCAGGGTTCGCACTTCGCCCACCTGAAACAGGCGGCCGCCGCGAACCAGTTCGTGCTCGACCGCCGCGTCGATCCCTGCATGAGCGAGCTCTTCCCCTGGGACAAGATCCCCGCGGCGCATGCGCTGATGCAGGCCAACAAGCACGCGCCGGGCAACATGGCGGTGCTGGTGAATTCGCCGAGGCCGGGTCTGCGTACCCTCGACGACGTCATCGAGGCGACGGGGGGCTGAGGCCCTTCCGAGCCTGACGTCGCCGTGATGCCCGGCCTCGAGCCGGGCATCCACGAAGGCCTTCGGACGGCGGTGTCCAGGTCGCGGATGGCCGGCGGTCGCAAGCCGCGACCGGCGGCCCCTGGGCCGCCGATGCCCGGCCACGACGGACGCGGGATGCGAACCGTCCCTCAGCCGGGCTGGGGGCCGTCGTAGCCCTCGATGACGATGGCATCCATCTCCGCGCCGCCCTTCTGCTCGGCGCGGGCGGCCTGATATTCCTCCGAGTGCCAGCAGGCGAGAGCCTGTTCGTAGCTCGGGAATTCGATGACGACGTTGCGCGAACGGCTGGTGCCGACCAGCGTCTCGAACCTGCCGCCGCGAATGACAAAGCGGCCGCCGTACTTGGCGAAGGCGATGCCGTTCTTGGCGACGTAGTTCTTGTAGGACTCGGTGTCGTTCACGTCGACACGGGCGATCCAGTATCCCTTGGGCATGCTCATTCCTCCTCGGCGGGGCGCTACCATCCCGCCACTCATGCCCGCCGCGCAAGATGGGTGATCGGCGGAGCGGCTTGCGTCGTAACGAGAGGCATGGGAACAGGACGCCGTTCCCTCCGTTTCACCCGCGGATGCCGCTCCGGCCGCATCCGTGCCGGGAGGCCGCCATGCCGAAGCTCCTGCAGTTCCTGCTCGTCCACGCGGTCATCGGCTTTGCCGTCGCCGGCGCCTTCGTCGCCGGGCTGATCGTCTTCGACGTCGGCGGCTTCGCCACCCTCGCCTCGCGGTCGGACGTGGCCGCCATGGCCGTCTCCGTCCTGACGTTCTTCCTCGGGCTCACCTTCGCCAGTGTCCAGATGGGCGTCGCCGTCATGCTGCTGCCGAAGGATGCCGATACCGGACGCGGCGGCGGCCGGCGCCTCCCCGCCGTCCTGACGCCGGCCTATGCCCGGGCCCCGGCCCGCCGCTGAGGCTCCGCCGCCTGCCTCTTGCCCACCGGGCCCATCTCCTGTATACGCCCGGCTCTTCGGATCGACCGGCTGATTAGGGCTGCCGTGGCGATCCCGAAAGCTCACCCTTGAGCCTTCAGAGGAACCCCGCCGCCTCCGGGCCGGCAGACGGGCGCCTCGCAACGAATGAAGAGAGCCAAATGCCCAAGATGAAGACGAAGTCGGGCGCCAAAAAGCGCTTCAAGATCACGGCGACCGGCAAGGTGATGTACACCCAGTCCGGCAAGCGCCACGGCATGATCAAGCGGTCGAACAAGCAGATCCGCGAGCATCGCGGCACCACTGCCATGTTCGAAACCGATGCCTACAACGTCAAGCGGTACTTCCTCCCGAACGGCTGATCGGCCCGGTTCGAGAAGCACCCCCACGAAATTGTAAGAGAGATCAGCCATGGCCCGCGTCAAAAGGGGCGTTACGTCCCACGCCAAGCACAAGAAAGTCCTCAAGGCCGCTTCCGGCTTCCGGGGCCGCCGCAAGAACACCATCCGCGCCGCGAAGGCTGCCGTCGACAAGTCGATGCAGTACGCCACGCGCGACCGCCGCAACAAGAAGCGCAACTTCCGCGCCCTGTGGATCCAGCGCATCAACGCCGCTGTCCGCGAGCACGGCCTGACCTATTCGCGCTTCATCGCCGGCCTGATCGGTGCCGGCATCGCCGTCGACCGCAAGGTCCTGTCCGACCTCGCCATCACGGCGCCGGACGGTTTTGCGGCCCTGGTCGAAAAGGCCAAGGGATCGCTGCCGGCGAACGCCTGACTTCTCACTCCTGAAGTCTGACAATTCGGCCCGCGCGACCCTCCCCGAGGGTGGCGCGGGCTTTTTCGTTCGCGGCTTGACGCGCTCGGCCCCACCCGCCACACGATCCCAGCCCCATCACCCGTGACCTCAGCCATGACCGATCTCGCAACGCTCGAAACTGACCTGACGGCGCAGATCGCCGCCGCTGCCGACGAGGCGGCGCTGGAGGCGGTCAGGGTCGCCGCCCTCGGCAAGAAGGGCTCGCTCTCGGCCCTGCTCGCCACCCTCGGCCAGATGGCGCCGGAGGAGCGCAAGACGGCGGGCGCCGCCATCAACCAGGTGAAGGACCGCGTCACCGAGGCGCTGACCCTGCGCCGCGAGGTGCTGAAGAGCGCCGCCCTCGACGCCCGCCTCGCCGCCGAGACCGTGGACGTTACGCTGCCCGTCCGCGAGAGCCCGACGGAGACCGGCCGCATCCACCCGATCAGCCAGGTGATGGACGAGCTCACCGCCATCTTCGCCGACATGGGCTTCGCCATCGCCGAAGGGCCGGACATCGAGACGGACGACTACAACTTCACGAAGCTCAACTTCCCCGAGGGCCACCCCGCCCGCGAGATGCACGACACGTTCTTCTTCAATCCGAAGGCGGACGGCGAGCGCATGCTGCTGCGCACGCACACCTCGCCGGTGCAGGTGCGCACCATGCTGTCGAACAAGCCGCCGATCCGGGTCATCTGCCCGGGCCGCACCTATCGCTGCGACTCGGACCAGACGCACACGCCGATGTTCCACCAGGTCGAGGGCCTCGTCATCGACAAGGGCAGCCATATCGGCCACCTGAAATGGATCCTCGAGGAGTTCTGCAAGGCCTTCTTCGAGGTCGACAGCGTGAAGATGCGCTTCCGCCCTTCGTTCTTCCCCTTCACCGAGCCCTCCATGGAGGTCGACATCCAGTGCAACCGCCAGGGCGGCGAGGTGCGCTTCGGCGAGGGCGAGGACTGGCTGGAAATCCTCGGCTGCGGGATGGTGCATCCCAACGTCATCCGCAATTGCGGCCTCGACCCGGACGTCTACCAGGGCTTCGCCTGGGGCATGGGGATCGACCGCATCGCCATGCTGAAATACGGCATCAACGACCTCCGGCAGTTCTTCGAGGCCGACGTGCGCTGGCTGTCGCATTACGGCTTCCGCCCGCTCGACCTGCCGACGCTGGCCGGCGGCCTGTCGAGCTGAGGGGAGACATCCGATGAAGTTCACGCTCTCCTGGCTCAAGGACCACCTCGACACCGAGGCCTCCCTCGCCGAGATCACCGAGACGCTCACCCGCATCGGCCTCGAGGTCGAGGGGCTGGACGATCCCGGCGCCAAGCTCTCCGCCTTCACCATCGCCCACGTCATCTCGGCCGAGCAGCATCCCAATGCCGACCGGCTCCGGGTCTGCATGGTCGACACCGGATCGGGCGATCCGGTGCAGGTCGTCTGCGGCGCGCCGAACGCCCGCACCGGCATGAAGTCGGTGTTCTCGCCGCCCGGCACCTTCATTCCCGGCAAGGGCATCACGCTCGGCGTCGGCACGATCCGCGGCGTCGAGAGCCGCGGCATGCTGTGCTCGTCGGCGGAGCTCGAGCTCTCCGAAGACCATGACGGCATCATCGACCTGCCGGCCGACGCCCCCCTCGGCGCTCGCTATGTCGACTGGGCGCAGCTCTCCGATCCGGTCATCGAGATCAACCTGACGCCGAACCGTCCGGACTGCACGTCGATCCATGGCATCGCCCGTGATCTCGCCGCAGCCGGCCTCGGCAAGCTGAAGGGCGACGTCATCCAGTCGGTCAAGGGCGCCTTCCCGAACCCGCAGAAGGTCGCGCTCGCCCTGCCCAAGGGCGAGGAGAAGTTCTGCCCGGCCTTCGCGCTGCGCCTGGTGCGCGGGGTGAAGAACGGACCGTCTCCGGACTGGATGCAGCGGCGGCTGAAGGCCATCGGCCTTCGCCCCATCAATGCGCTCGTCGACATCACCAACTACGTCACCTTCGACCGCGGCCGTCCGCTCCACGTCTTCGACGCGAAGAAGGTCGCCGGCACCCTGGTGGTGCGCCGCTCGACGGCGGGCGAGACCGTGCTCGGCCTCGACGGCCGCGTCTACGGCTTCACCGGCCACGAGACGGTGATCGCCGACGACAACGGCGTCGAATCCATCGCCGGCGTCATGGGCGGCGAGCACTCGGGTTGCGACGAGGGCACCACCGACGTCCTCATCGAGTCGGCCCTGTGGGATCCGATGGACATCGCCCGCACCGGGCGCAATCTCGGCATCGTCACCGATGCGCGCTACCGCTTCGAGCGCGGCGTCGATCCGAACTTCACCCTGCCCGGCGTGGAGCTGGCGACGAAGCTGGTCATGGACCTGTGCGGCGGCGAGCCGTCGGAGGTCACGCTGGAAGGCGCCATCCCGGACACGGACCTCATCATCAACTTCCCTCTGTCGGAGACGAAGCGGCTCACCGGCCTCGAGGTGTCCGACCGCGAGCAGAGGCGCATTCTCGAGGCGCTCGGCTTCGACGTCTCGGGCAACGGGCCGATGGTGAAGGTGTCGCCGCCGTCCTGGCGTCCCGACGTCCACGGCAAGGCGGACCTGACCGAAGAGGTCATGCGCATCGCCGGCGTCGATCGCGTGCCCTCGACCCCGCTCGACCGCGGCGGTACGGTGCCCAAGCCCGTGCTGACCCTCATCCAGAAGCGCACGCGCATGGCGAAGCGCACCCTCGCCGGCCGCGGCATGGTGGAGGCGGTGACCTGGAGCTTCATCTCCAAGGCGCAGGCCGAGCTCTTCGGCGGCGGCCAGCCGGCGCTGGCGCTCGCCAACCCCATCGCCTCCGACCTCTCGGACATGCGTCCGACGCTGCTCGTCGGGCTCGCCTCCGCGGCCCAGCGCAACGCCGATCGCGGCTATGGCGACGTCGCCCTGTTCGAGGTCGGGCAGGTGTTCAAGGGCGACCGCCCCGAGGACCAGTTCATGGCGGCGACGGGCATCCGTCGCGGCCTTGCCCGGCCGACCGGCACCGGACGCCACTGGCAGGGCGCCGTGGCGGCCGACGTCTACGACATCAAGGCGGACGCCATGGCGGTGCTCGCCGCCGTCGGTGCGCCGATGGCCGGCATCCAGGTGGTGCAGGGCGGTCCCGCCTGGTTCCACCCCGGCCGCTCGGGCACGTTCCAGATGGGCCCGCAGACCGTTTTCGGGTCCTTCGGAGAGCTCCATCCGCGGGTGCTCGAAGCGCTCGACGTGAAGGGGCCCATCCTCGCTTTCGAGATCCTGCTCGACAAGCTGCCGCCGCCGAAGGTGCGCCCGACCCGCACCAAGCCGCAGCTCGTGCTCTCGCCCTTCCAGCCGGTGGAGCGCGACTTCGCCTTCCTGGTCGACCGGGCGGTGAAGGCGGGTGACCTCGTCAAGGCGGCGCAGGGCGTCGACAAGCAGCTGATCACCGGCGTGCAGGTCTTCGACGTCTACGAGGGCAAGGGCATCGACGAGGCGAAGAAGTCGGTCGGCATCGCGGTGACGCTGCAGCCGAAGGACAAGACGCTGACCGATGCGGAGATCGATGCGGTGGCCGCGAAGATCGTCGCCGAGGTGGGGAAGAAGACCGGCGGCACGCTCAGGGCGTGAGGTAGGGGGCCGGCGGGGTCAATCCCCGCCAGCTCCGGTGACCTGGCGCCTTTGCTGCCTTCAGGCGGCCTTGCAGGAGCGTCCTCAGCCTGCCGACGGACCGCCGCCCCATAAGGGCCCCACCCGCGCCCTCCCCGCTGCGCGGGGAGGGGGACTTCGACGACGCGTGCTCTCTTCAGCCGTCGTGCCTGGCACCTCCGTCGGAGAACAGCCCTGAGGCCGTAGTCCCCCGCTCCGCGCGGAGCGCGGGGAGGGTAAGGGTGGGGCCTTGAACCGATCCGCCGTCCGCCGGCCCGTCTCCGTGCCTCACACGATCTCGTCTGACCTGAACACTCCAGCGAAGCGGTCTGCCAAAGCCGCCAGTTCCGCCTCGTGCAGGCTCGCCGCGGCGATGACGCCGCCGGCCGGCGTCGGCAGGTCGCGCGTCGCGCAGGCGTCCGCCGCAATCACCGTCTGGTAGCCGAGGTCGAGGGCGGCGCGGGCGGTGGAGGAGACGCACATGTGCGTCATGAAGCCGACGAGGACCAGCGGCGCCGAGGGCGCGCCGACGAGATCGGCGAGATTGGTGCCGGAGAAGGCGTTGGGCCGCGGCTTCTCGACCACGGCCTCGCCCGCGATCGGCGCGACGGCATCGACGATGGCGCCGCGATGGGCCTCGCGGTCGAAGAGCGAGCCCTTGCCGCCCTTGTGGGCGACGTGGACGATCTTCGCCCCGGCCTTGCGGGCGCGGGCGAGGAGGTCCGCCGCCTTCGCCACCGCGGCGGGCGCGCCGGGCAGGGCGATCGGACCGTCGAGATACTCGTTCTGGATGTCGATGAGGACGATGATGCTCTCGCCGAGCTTCGGCGGCACCGGCTTGCGGCCGGCAAGCTCCAGGAGCGTCTTGGGCTGGGTGGTCATGGGCGTCCTCGGATCGGTTTCGTTGGGGGCGGCATCAAAGGCTCTCGCCCCGGCGGCGTAAACCATGACGCGCGCGCCCCCTCCATGCGCAGAACGCGCGGGGGTGACAGGCGCTATCGCGCGGCTCTAGCCTGTCGCGACGCTGCGGCACAGGATTCCCATGCACCCTCTTCTTCGACCGGCCGGCACTGCGGGCGCCACGCCCATCACCTTCGTCACGCCCGCGACCTATCCGGAGGTGAAGGGGAAGCTGAAGGCGCCGCAACAGGCCTATCTCGATGCCGTCGGTTTCGAGCCGAAGGCGGGGAGGGCCGTGGCCGTGCCCGACGCCAAGGGGGCCATCGCCGCCGTCCTGTTCGGCATCGAGGCGGAGGATGCGGCCCATCGCGATCCGCTCCTTGCGGGCAAGCTGCCGGGCCCGATCCCGGCCGGTCTCTACCGCTTCGCCAATGATCCCGGCGATGCGGAGCGGGCGACGCTCGCCTGGATCATCGGGCAGTACCGCTTCACCCGCTACAAGAAGACATCGGCCAAGCCGGCCCTGCTGGTCGTGCCGGAGGGCGTCGACGGCGAAGCGGTCAGCCAGACGGCGGAGGCGACGGCGCTGGCGCGCGACCTCATCAACACGCCCGCCAACGACCTCGGGCCCGCCGAGCTCGAGGCGGCGATCCGCGACCTCGGCAAGCGCCACCGCGCCAAGGTCACCTCCGTGGTCGGCGAGGCGCTGTTGAAGCAGAACTTCCCGATGATCCACGCGGTGGGCGCGGCCTCGCCGCGCGAACCGCGGCTCGTCGACCTCGTGTGGGGCAACGAGAAGCACCCGAAGGTGACGCTGGTCGGCAAGGGCGTGTGCTTCGACACCGGCGGGCTCGACCTGAAACCGTCGTCCGCCATGCTCCTGATGAAGAAGGACATGGGCGGCGCCGCGGCGGCCATCGGCCTCGCCCACATGATCATGGCGGCCAAGCTCCCCGTGCGCCTGCGCCTGCTCGTGCCAGCGGTGGAGAACGCCGTCTCCGGTGCCGCCTTCCGCCCCGGTGACGTGTTCCCGACCCGCAAAGGCCTGACCGTCGAGATCGGCAATACGGACGCGGAAGGACGGCTCGTGCTCTGCGACGCGCTGGCGCTGGCCGACGAAGAGGCGCCCGCCCTCATCGCCGATTTCGCCACGCTGACGGGCGCGGCGCGCGTGGCGCTGGGGCCGGACCTGCCGCCGGTCTATACCCACGACGACGCGCTGGCGGCGGAACTCACCGCAGCAGGCCTCGCGGTCGGCGATCCCGTCTGGCGGCTGCCGCTGTGGAAGCCCTATGCCAGCGGGCTCGACAGCAAGATCGCCGATCTCAACAACGTCACGACGGGTGGCTTCGCCGGCTCGATCACCGCCGCGCTCTATCTCGACCGCTTCGTCGAGAAGGCGCAGAGCTGGCTGCACGCGGACGTCTATGGCTGGGTGCCGGCGGACAAGCCCGGTCGTCCGCAGGGCGGCGAGATGCAGGCGGCGCGGGCGCTGTTCGCGGTGCTGAAGGCGCGGTTCGGGTAGCGAGGGCGAGACGGGGGCAAGGCCCCACCCTTACCCTCCCCGCTGCGCGGGGAGGGAGGCTACGACGTCGCACCAACTGAACGCAGGTTGAGCCAGGCACGACGGGGATCGTCACAGCGGGGAGGGTGCGGGTGGGGCATCTTCTTCAGACCTAGCCTCCGCCGTCATGCCCGGCCTCGTGCCGGGCATCCACGACTCGACCACCGCCGTCTCAAGGGAATTCGTGGATGCCGGGACGAGCCCGGGCATGACGGATGGGGCGGTGCTGGTGGAGGAGACGGCAATGTCGGCGCCAAGGAAGAACCCGGTCTGCCCTCTCACCCCTCCGCGATGACCGCGCCCTTCTCGATCAGCATCTCGCGGATGAGCTTCTTCGGCACCTTGCCGTAGCCCGACTTCGGCAGCTCCTCCCAGACGAAGACCTGGCGGGGCATCTTGTAGCGCGACAGCTTGCCGTCGAGATGGCCGAGAATGTCGCCCTCGGCGACGGTGGCCCCCGGCCGCGCCACCAGCACGGCGACCCCGGCCTCGCCCCAGCGCCGGTCGGGGACGCCGAGCACCGCCACCTCCGCCACCGCGGGATGGGTGAGGATCACCTCCTCGATCTCGCGCGGATAGACGTTGGAGCCGCCGGAAATGTACATGTCGGAGGCCCGTCCCGTGATGTAGACGTAGCCCTCCTTGTCCTTGTGGCCGAGGTCGCCGGTGCGGAAGAAGCCGTTGCGGAACGACTTGGCGTTGGCCTCCGGATTGTCGAAATAGCCGGCGAAGACGGCGGGGCCGGCGACGCAGATCTCCCCCGTCTGGAAGGGCGCGAGCTCGAGGCCGGCATCGTCGAAGATGCGCACGTCCATGGCTGTGCGCGGGAAGCCGCAGGTGCCGATGCGACCCTGGACGGCGTCGTCGACGTCGTGCTCACGGGTGGGGAAGACGGTGATGTTGCCGGTCACCTCGCCGAGGCCGAAATACTGGACGATGCACTTGCCGAGCCGGGTCAGCGCCACCTGCTGGTCGGCCCGGTACATGGGCGATCCGGCGTAGATGACGTGCTTCAGCGACGTATGGTCATGCCGGTCGGCGGCCTCGTGGCCGGCCAGCATGGTGAGGATGGTCGGCACCGTGAACATGTTGGTGACGCGGTGCTCCTCGATGAGGCGGAAGGCCTCCTCGCAGTCGAGCCGCTCGCTCGACAGGAGAATGGTGCGGGCACCGCGGGCGACCTGGGTCAGCTGGTGGATGCCGGCGCCGTGGGAGAGCGGGGCGACGACCAGCGAGGCGTCGTGCTCGGTGGTGCCCGGCACGAGGTCGGCGAGATGGTTGGTGACGACGAAGCCCATCTGGCCATGGGTGAGCACGGCCGCCTTCGGCCGGCCGGTGGTGCCGGAGGTGAAGAAGAACCAGCAGGGATCGTCGTAGTCGACGGCCGCGACGGGGCCGGGCGAGCCGTGCCGCTCGCCTTCGGCGATCAGCCCCTCCCAGTCCACGGCGGCGAAGGGCGCCGGGCCGATGGAGATGGTGAGGGCGAGGTCGGGGTCGCTCTCCGCCACCGCCGCGGCATGGCCCTCGAAGATGCTCTCGAAGATCAGCGCCTTGGCCCGCGCCGCGGCGGCGATGTAGGCCACTTCCTGATGGGTGTTGCGGAAGTTGGTCGGCACCCAGATGGCCCCGATCGTCCAGACGGCGAACATGGCCTCGAACATGGCGTTGCCGTTGCGCGCCTGGCAGACGACGCGGTCGCCCTTGCCGATGCCGCGGGCGCGCAGGGCGACGGCGGCGGCGTTGACCCGCGCCGCCATCTCGCCCCAGGTCCAGGTGCGCTCCCGCCAGACGAGGCCCGGCCGGTCCGGCAGGCGGCGGGCGGTGCCGTGCAGCAGGTCGGCGAGGTTCATCACCCGCCGGGACATGGGCGCGGGGATCATGGAGCCGTCGGCGGCGAGGCGGGGGCCGAGGGTATCGGGCATGGCTGGCGTTTCCGTTCCGTCTTTTGCGGAACGATAGCACCGGCGCGGGCGGAGTTAACTCCGCCGCACGGCAGGCCCGGCCCGCATCAGGCGGCGTGGCGGTCGGCCGTGGCGCCGAAATGGCCGATGTAGCGCGGGCTGATGGCGCTCACCGGCAGGACCACCAGGACGTCCGTGGTGTTGAACTGGCGGTCCACGACCGCGCCGTCGCCGATATAGGCGCCGATGCGCAGATAACCCTTCACCAGCGGCGGCAGGGCGTGCAGCGCCTTCTTGCCGTCGATGGCGTCCGGCGACAGGCGGCCCATCTCCACATGGCGGGAGGGCAGGGCCCGCGCGGCCCAGGCGGCAGGGGCCCGGGCGTGGTGATGCAGGAAGGAGAGTTCGAGCGACAGGGCGCGCGGATCGGTGCCCTCGAGGCTGGCGCAGCCGAACATGACGTCGATGCGGTGGGCGAGGACATAGGTCCAGATGCCGTGCCACAGCAGTTCGACCGTGCGCTTGTTGCGATAGGCCGGCAGGACGCAGGAGCGGCCGAGCTCGAGGAAGCGCTTGCCGCGATGGCGCTCGAGGAGGCCCGAAATGTCGAACTCGCTGGCGGTGTAGAAGCCGCCGTTGCGGTCGGCCACCTCCTGCCGCAGCAGGCGGTAGGTGCCGACGATGGCGGGACGCGGGGCGCCGAAGGGCGGGCGCTCGGTCACCGCATGGTCGATGACGACGAGATGGTCGCAGATGGCGTCGAAGGCGTCGATGTCGCGGCGGGCGAGGCGGGAGGGCCCGTCGGCGATGGCCTTCATCTCCTCGTAGAAGACGTGCCAGCGCAGCCGCTGGGCGCGGCGCACCTCGGCGGCGTTGGCGGCGAGCCGGACCTCGAGGCTGCCGATGCGGCCGAGGGTGCGCGGCAGGGCGACGGCTCCGGCGCGGGGGGAGAGGCCGCCATAGGCGCGCATCATCGGGATGATCTTGCGCCCCTGATCGGCCCAGGCCGAGGGGCGGAAATGGCTGGCAAGGCTGGTGCTGGTCCGGGCAACGGGATCGAGCATCGTGGGTCCCCCGGCCGGACCCTACCCGAATCGGCGGGACCGGCGTGAGAAGACCACGTGCCGCACCCGGTCGACGGGGCGATGACGGCCCGACGACGGAACCGTGACGCCGCCGGGGTCGTCAGTCGGCTATCTTCAGCTGGGGCGTGCTCGCAGCCTTGGCGTCCATGGCCTTGTGGGCCTCGCCGAGGGCGAAGAGATAGGCGTTGGTGGCGTCCATCATGCGGTTGGAGGCGTCCGCCAGTTCGGCCAGCACCTTGGACTTCTGCGCATCCGAAATGGCGCTGGCGCGCACGGCATTGCCGAAGGCGGCGAAGCCTGTGGTGATGTTACGCAGAATTTCCAGCTCCGACAGGCCGTTCGGGCGCTGCATGTTCTGGCTGACGGACACAAGCTTCACGGAAGGCCCCCTCGCTCTCCGTCCGAAGCTGTCACGGCATGGTTAACGGGCGGTGAAGATTTACCACCGGAGCCCTCGGTGCGTCTCAGATCGTCTGGTTGTAGGCGCCGACTTCCGTGTTCTCGCGGAGCACGGCGTCGACGGCGCGGAACATCTCGTGCATGCGTGCCTCGGAGGCCGGGCTCTCCACCACCACGACGAGTTCCGGCTTGTTGGAGGAGGCGCGCACCAGGCCCCAGGTGCCGTCGGGGGCGGTGACGCGCACGCCGTTGACCGTCACGAGGCTCTCGATCGGCTGGCCGGCAATCGTTTCGCCGGCTTCCTTCATCGCCTGGAACCG
>LNFH01000419.1 GCA_001464235.1 Rhizobiales bacterium Ga0077556
TCGACCGCGCCCTGCCGCTCCCCGTCCAGCGGGTCGGCCGCGCCGATGCGGGCGATGACCTGCCCGCTGCGGTGATCGATGGCGATGAGCGCGCCGGAGAGCCGCGTGCCGAGCGCCCGCACCCGATCGCGCAGGAGCGCCTCCAGCGATTCCTGCAGCGTGCGGTCATAGGTCATGCGGTGCACGCGTTCGGCGGGCCTCGCCGCTACCGCATCGCCGCTCACATGCCAGGCGAAGGTCGGCATCTGCCGGCGGGCGACGGGCACGCGCTCCGCCTTGCCGGAGGCGACCTGCTCGGGCTTCAGCACCCCGGCGAGCAGCATGCGGTCGAGCACGCGGTCACGCGCCCGGCGCGCCGCCTCGGGATGGCGGTCCGGCCGCCGCGCTTCCGGGGACTGCGGGATCGCCACCAGCAAGGCCGCCTCGCCCGGCGACAGCCGGCGCGGCTCCTTGCCGAAATAGGCGAGTGAGGCCGCCCGGATGCCCTCGACATTGCCACCATAGGGCGCGAGCGACAGGTAGAGGTCGAGCACCCGCTGCTTGCCGAGCTCGCGCTCCAGCCGCACGGCGCGCGCCATCTCCCGCAGCTTGACCGCCATGGTGCGGCCGTCCTCGCGCTTGTCGATGAGGCGGGCGACCTGCATGGAGAGGGTCGAGCCGCCGGAGACGATGCGCCCGTTCCGCAGCCACTGGCCGCCGGCGCGCATGAGCGCCAGCGGATCGACGCCCGGGTGGGACGCGAAGCGGCGGTCCTCGAAGGCGGTCAGCATGCGCAGGAACAGCGGGTCCACCTCGGCGACCGACCCGGGGAAGCGCCACATGTCGTCGTCGGTCTGGAACGGCCTGAGGAGACGTCCCTGCCGGTCCACCACCTCGCGCGAATAGGGCGTCGCCGCCCCGTCCGGGCCCTCGCCGGCCCGGTGGAAGGCCACGGCCCCGCCGAGGCCGGCGAGCGCGAGCCCCCCGGCGGTGACGGCCGCGATCCTCAGCCGGGTCGCCATCGGACTAGCGGGCTCCCGCCGTCACCTCGGTCTGGCCGACCGCGGTGCGCGCCGCCCGCTCGGGCCGGTACATGTCCTCGATGGTGGCGGGGGGCACGAGATAGCGCCCCGGCGTCACCGCGCGGATCATGTAGGCCGCCTGCCAGGTGCCGTTCGCCCCGCTCGTGCGGCTGTAGGCGGCCATGAAGCGGTCGTCACGGAAGGCCTTGTAGTCGGGCTGCACGGCCTCCGCCGGCAGCCATTTCAGCGCCGAGGTCTCAGCCGAGGCGATGAGGCTCGGATTGTCGATCTCGAAGCCGGCCGGCAGGCGGTCGACCAGCATGATCTGGCCGAGCTGCGGGGCCGCCTCCGTCACCTGCAGCACGACGACGAGCCGGGTGCCCTGGGCGACGCGGCTGATGTCGGCCGGCTGCCCGGCCAGCGTCATGTAGCGGCGCTGCAGGGTGAAGCCGTTGGCCGCCGCCGGCTCCGGCGTCGCCGGCGTGCCGGTGACCGAGACGACGGCGCGCACGGCCTCAGGCCCGGTGTTGCGCAGGTCGAGCCCGCGGCCGAGCTCGTCGGAGCGGATCGTCCGCGCCAGCGCGCCCTCGTGGGGGCTGCCGCCGACGTCGAGGCGGATGCGCTTGGCGTCCTCGATCAGCGCTTGGGCCGCCAGCACCAGCCAGACCTTCTCCTGGGTGGAGAGGTAGCGGGTGCGGGCGCGCAGGTCCTCCACCACGCGCTGGGCGTCGGCGACGATGCGGCGGGTGACGCGCGCCTCGACGCCGAGCGCCATCAGCGCGGCGGCGTCACGCAGCCGCGACCCGTAGTCGAATCGGCCCATGTCGGTCTGGCCGCGGGCGGTGAGCATGGTCACCGCCGAGGCCATGACACGCTCGGCCCGGCCCATGTCGCCCATCAGGGCGAGGGCCGCACCGAGCTGGCCGCGCGCCACCGGGGTGGCGATCTCGTTCAGCTGGGTGTCGGCGAGCCAGCGCAGCTCGGAGAGCGATCCGCGGCCGTTCCGCGCCAGCACGTAATGGGCATAGGCGAGGTCCATGCCCTTGTTGTCGCCGACGCCGTTGGTCGAGACGACCAGGGTGCGCAGCCGCTCGATGGCCAGGTTGAAGGCGGTGGTCGGGATGCCGTAGCCCTTCTCCTTCGCCCGCGACAGGAAGTCCGTCACATAGGCGTCGAGCCAGGCGTCCTCGTTCGACCCCGCGCTCCACAGGCCGAAGGAGCCTGAGCCGGAGGCGCGCGACAGGATGCGCTCGATGGAATCGGTGATGCGCTCGCGCACCGGCGTCTCCAGACCGAGGCCACCTTCCGCCGCCGCCAGCACGTCGAGATAGAGCAGCGGCAGCGCCCGCGACGTGATCTGTTCGGTGCAGCCGAAGGGATAACGGTCGAGGGCGAGGATCAGGCCCGGCACGTCGATGGCCGTGGAGGGGCTGACCGAGACCGCGACGCGCGCCGACCCCGCGAGGAAGTCACCGAGCAGGTCGCTCGACACCGAGACGGACTGGCCGGGCTCCATGGTCATCACCGTGCGGCGGGTGATGTCCGGCAGGGCCGGGCGCACGCCCAGTGCATAGCGAGACGTCACGTCGAGGCCGTTGGGACCGGTGAGCTGGACGTTGAGGTGACCCACCCCGAGCCCGGAGGCCGACAGCGGCAGCGACACCGCGCCCCGGCCGCCATTGGCGCCGAGCTGCACCGTCGCCTGGCTCTGGCCGAGCCGCAGCGGGCCTTCCGGGCGGACGGTGACGCGGTAGGCGCCCGCCGGTCCCTCCGCATTGACGAAGTCGAGCCGGGCGGTGGCGCTGTCGGCATGGCCGAGCACCCGCGGCAGGGTCGCGGTCACCACCACGGGATCGCGGGCGATGACGTCGCGCGAGGCCGAGCCGTGCTTCTTCGCCGTCCAGGCCATGGCCATCAGGCGCACGGTGCCGTTGAAGTCGGGGATGTCGAACACGGCCTCCGCCGTGCCGTCGGGACCGACGGTGAGGATGCCGGAGAACAGCGACAGCGGCTGCTGCGCCGGCGGCGCGCCGGAGAAGCGGTTCGACGGCCCGTCGCCGCCGGAGCGGATGGAGCCGCGCACCGCCGACATGCCGTCGATCAGCAGGCCGTAGAGGTCGCGCACCTCGGCCGAGAGCCGGCGCTGGCCGAGATAATGCTCATCGGGCTTCGGCGGCTGGTAGTTGGTGATGGTGAGGATGCCGAGGTCGACGGCGGCCACCGTCACGAAGGCCTGGTCGCCGGGGGCGAGCCCTTCGACCTTCACCGGCACCCGCAGCGCCGTGCGCGGCGCCATCTTCTCGGGCGCATCGAGCGTCACCTTCAGGCGGCGCTCCGCCGTGTCGATGCCGAACCAGGCGAGGCCGATGGCCCGTCCCGGCATGCGCGAGGCGGCGGCGTCCAGCGGCCGGCGCATGAACACCGTCGCATAGGCGCCCGAGCCCCAGTCGCTGCCGACGGGAACCTGGATGGTGGACCGGCCCTGCGGCACGTCCACCGTGCGCTCGGCGAGCAGCCGGTCGCCCATCACCGCCACCGTGGCTGAGCCGGCAAAGCGCGCATTGACCGACACGGTCATGGTCTCGCCGGAGACATAGGAGGGCTTGTCGAGGCTCATCTCCAGCACGTCGGGCGTATCGGCCGTGCCGCCGGCGCCGTAGCCGGCGTCGAAGAGCACCGTCGTGGTGGGGCCGGCGACGTCGCCGCCCGCCGTCACCTCGAGGCGGTAGCGGCCCCAGGGCACGGGCGCGCCGATGCGTGCAGCGGCGCCGGAGGCTGTGGCCTGCACCTCGCCGTCGGCGACGCGGCGCGTCGAGACGACGGCCTGGCTCGCCCAGCCCGATGTGCCGCGCGTCCAGATCCAGCGCGTCTCCAGGCGCAGCAACTGCCAGCTGAGCTGGGCGGAGCGCCGGGTGCGGCCGTCGGGGGCGACCGCGATGAGCTCGAACGAGGCGGTGTCGTTCTCCGAGACTCGCTCGCCGTCGAACAGCGGCTTGACGCCGATCAGCGGCGTCCCCGGCAGAACGGGCACGGTGGCGGTGCGCTCGACGGCACGGCCGCCGGGCTCGGCGACGCGCACCTGCAGGCGCGCCGAGAGCGGCCGGGTCGTGTCCTCCATGCGCGGCAGGCGCGCCGCGATCGAGGCCTTGCCGGCATCGTCTGTGGTCAGCCCGTCGGGAAGCGGCTCGCGGTCGCGCTTGGGCTCCTCGTCGCCGAGGCCGAAGCGGAAGCCGGGGAAGTCCGGCAGGCTCGGCGTGGTCTCCATCACCACCTCGCCCTCGATGGCGAGGCCGGCGCCGGGCATGCCGAAGAGATAGCGGGCATCGACCGTGGCGCCGAAGGGCGCGTCGCGGGTCAGCCGCTGCTCCGTCGGCGCGAGCTCGAAGGCGATGCGGTCGGGCACGAAGTCCTCGACCATGAAGCGCACCTCGCCCGCCGTCGGGCTGCGCGAGTCGGTGATGGCGCGCACGCGCCAGGTGCCGGTCGGGGCCGAGGAGACGATCGGGATCGGCACGGCACGGGCACCGGCGCCCTGGTCCTGCGTCACGATCCGGCGATATTCGACGCCGTCGGGCCGCTCGACGATGCGTCGCCCTTGGCGTCACGCAGCAGCGTCGTCAGGTACACCGTCTCGCCGGGCCGGTAGATGCCACGCTCGGGAACGAGGAAGGCGTCGAGCGGGCCGGTGACTTCGCGGCCGGCGACGCCGCGGTCGGAGAGGTCGAAGGCCGGCTGGCGCAGGTTGAGGAAGGAATAGTCGCCCTGCGCCGTGGCGGCGACGAGGAGCGAGGGCGCCTGCGAGCCCTCGCCGCGGGTGAGGCCGGGTGCGAAGCGCACATGGCCAGACGCGTCCGTCCGCGACGTGCCCAGCACCTCGTTGTTGCGGGCGATGAGGCGCACCTCGACGTCGGCCAGCGGCTTTGCCGAGTTCAGCGAATGGACGTAGCCGTGCACGCCGTCGACGCCGGAGAGGGCGGTAAGGCCGAGGTCGGAGACGATGAACCACTGTGCGACGCGGCCGTTGCTGCCGTCGTCGTCATCCGTACGGCGCTGGGCGTTGGTGGGCTTGGCCGTCACCACATAGACGCCGGGCTCGAGCGTGCGGACTGCCTCGTCCACCGGCAGGGCGGTGGTGACGTCGGCGTTGAGCCGGTTCTCGGTCTCGAGCTGCCCCTTCCAGACGGAGATGCCGCGCTCGGAGATGAGCTGCTGCATCTCGTAGCTCTCCAGGGGCTTGGGGAACTCCTCCTGGATGGTCTGGGCGATGGAGCGGTCGCCCATGCGGATGATCTCGACGTCCACCGACTGGAGATTGACGGTGATGACCGGCAGGCCCCGCTGGCCGGTACGCGGCAGCACGTAGGACCGGCCGGAGAAGCGCACGGAAGGCGTGCGGTCGCGCACATAGACGGTGACGTCCACGTTGCGGGTCAGCGTCTCGCCGGGAATGGACGAGGGCAGGCCCTCGCGCAGCTGGAAGGCGTAGCGCTCGCCGTGTCGCAGACCGTCGACGCAGATCTGCCGGTCCTCGACGGTGATCGGCGGGGCGTTGACCCCGGTCTGGCGGATGTAGGGCGCGAAATCGGTGCGGCCGGCACGCAGACCCTCCGTGAAGACGAAGCAGGCACGCGGTCGCGTCGCGTCGGAATCCACCTTCGTCTCGCGGAAGCGGAAGCCGTGCTGGTCGCGCAGCCGGTTGTAGGCCTCCCGCGCCTCCGGCGTGTCGCGCGTCTCGACCACGGCGCGAGCGATGTCGATGGCCGGGCGCCACTGCTGCCGCGCCACCATGATCTGGCGGATATGGGCGAGCGCGAAGGCCTCCTCGTTGCGGTTGGCGGCGCGGCGATAGGCCATGTAGGCGGAGGCGGTGATGTCCGTCTGCAACTGCTCGCGCTCGCGCCACTCGTTGGTGCGGATGCCGCCGAGCGCCTGCGAATAGCGCACCCACGGGGCCGAATCCGTGCCCGAGCGAAGGGCGATCTGCTCCCAGGCGCGCGCCGCGGCGCGGAAGTCGCCGCGGGTCGCTGCGGCATCGGCGTCTCGGCGGATGTCGGCGATGGGGCGGGTGTCGCTCGCCTGCTTGGTGGCGATGGAGGCCTCGAAGCGGCGCGCCTGTTCGGCGAGGTCGTCGCGCTGGAAGGCGCGCAGCGGCGGCAGGACCTGCGCCGGCGCCCGTTGCGGCTGCGGCTGGGCGGTGTCGGGGCGCGGCTGCGGACGCGGCGCGGCCTGCGCGAGATCGATGACCTCCGGCTCTAGGGTCTGCGCGCCGACCGGGCCGAGAGGCGCGAGCCCCAGGATGGCAGCGACCACAAACGGCCCCGCGGCCGCGACAAGACCCCGGATGCGCATGGCGTAAGTCCTCGTTGCGGCCCGACGCCCCATCGTCCGCGGAGGCGGACTGTCCCACCCGCCTGCGACGGGAACAATAAGGGCTGATACGTAATTCCCCTAAGCGGAAGGCGTCGGGGCTGGGGATTCGGCGAGCCTGAAGGCCCCACCCGCACCCTCCCCGCGCTCCGCGCGGAGAGGGGGACTTCGACATTGCACCCGCCGGCTACCGCAGTGCCTGGCGCGACTGTTCCGGCGTCGCGCGACGTGGAAGTCCCCCTCCCCTTGGAGCGAAGCGAAAAAGGGGAGGGTGCGGGTGGGGCACTCCTGAATTGGAGCCGCGCCCTACCCCATCGCCGCCTTGGCTGCCGCGACGATCTTCGCCGGCGTCACCTTCACCGCGTCCTCGAGCGGCGGCGAGAACGGGATCGGGATGCGCGGCGCGCCGAGCCGTCGGGCGGCCTTCACCCGTGCCGGCCCCAGCCTTTCAACGACCGTCGAGAGGACCTCGGCGCCGAAGCCGGCCACCGAGACCGCCTCCTGCACCACGAGGAGCCGCCCGGTCTTGGCGACCGAGGCGCAGACGGCCTCCTGGTCCCAGGGCCAGAGCGTCCTGAGGTCGATGACGTCGGCGGAGATGCCCTCGCCGGCCAGCGTCGCCGCCGCCTGTTCCACCGCCGGCATGATCGCCGACCAGGAGACGATGGTGAGGTCGCCGCCCTCGCGGGCCCTGCGCGCCTTGCCGAAGGGGATCGGCTCGATGACGGAGGCGACCTCCCCCGTCACGGGAAAGAGGTTCTTCGGGTCGAAGAACAGCACGGGATCGTCCGAGCGGATGGCACTGACGAGAAGCCCCGCCGCATCCGCCGGCGTCGACGGCGTCACCACGATGACGCCCGGCAGGTGGACGAACCATGATTCCAGCATCTGCGAATGCTGGGCGGCCGAATTGCGCCAGATGCCGTGCGGCATGCGCACCACGACCGAGGGCTTGGCCTGGCCGCCGAACATGTAGCGGATCTTGGCGATCTGGTTCACCAGCTCGTCCATGGCGCACATGACGAAGTCGAAGATGCGCATCTCGATGATCGGCCGCGTGCCGACCAGCGCGGCGCCGAGCCCCGCGCCCATGATCACCGATTCCGAGATCGGCGTGGAGACGACGCGCTCCGCCCCGAACTCGGGCAGGAAGTCCTTGTACTGGCCGTAGAGGCCGCCGCGCGCGACGTCCTCGCCCATCACCCAGACGGTGGGGTCGCGGCGCATTTCCTGGAGGGCGGCGAGGCGCACGGCCTCGACGAGGGTGACGCTCTGCCCGCTCATGCCGAAACTCCCGCATAGGCGACCGCGCCGACGTCCTGCACGTCCTCGTAGGCGATGGCCTCGTCCGGCCAGGGCGCCGCGTTCGCGTCCACGACGGCCGCCGCCATCTCCGCCTCGGCTGCGCTGCGCACGGCGGCGAGATCGGCCGCAGACACGCCGCGTTCGCCGAGCAGCGCGGCCAGACGGTCGATGGGGCAGCGTCTCTTCGCCTCCTCGACGCTGGCCGGGTCGCGCCATGCGGCGGCATCGGTCGAGGTGTGGCCGGTGATGCGGAAGGTCTTGGCGTGCAGGAGCCGCGGGCCCTTGCCCGCACGCACCTCCGCCGCGAGGCGCGCCGCCGCCTCGTCCACCGCCATCACGTCGTTGCCGTCCACGGTGACGCCCGGCACGCCGAGCGATTCGGCGCGGGCGATGACGCCCGGCCCCGCCGTCACCGTGTCCGTGGCGGTGAAGGCGGAGACGCCGTTGTCCTCGCAAATGAAGAGGACGGGGAGCGTGTAGAGCGCCGCCCAGTTGAGCCCCTCGAGGAAGGGCCCCCGGTTGATGGCGCCGTCGCCGAAGAAGCAGACCGCGATGGCGCTGGAGCGCTTCATCTTCAGCCCCTGGGCCGCGCCGACCGCAATGGGAATGCCGCCGGAGACGACGCCGTTCGCCCCGAGCATGCCGACCGAGAAATCGGCGATGTGCATGGAGCCGCCCTTGCCGCGGCAATGGCCACCCTCGCGCCCGAAGAGTTCGCGCATCATGCCCTGGACCCCCGCGCCCTTGGCGATGGCATGGCCGTGGCCGCGGTGGTTGGAGGTGATGCGGTCCTCGGTGGTGAGGTTGTGGCA
>LNFH01000420.1 GCA_001464235.1 Rhizobiales bacterium Ga0077556
CCCTCAATTCTCCCGCTTCAGCGCGCTCTCGTGCCAGCGGCGCAGCAGCAGGTGCGACACCCAGCTGATGGCGAGGAAGATGGCGATGCCGGACATGGAGATCATGATCAGCGCCGCGAACATGCGCGGGATCTTGAGCTGGTAGCCGGCCTCGAGGATGCGGTAGGCCAGGCCCGAGGCCGAACCGCCGGAGCCCGCCACGAACTCCGCCACCACCGCGCCGATGAGGGCGAGACCGCCGGAAATCTTCAGGCCGCCGAGGAAATAGGGCAGCGCCGCCGGAAGGCGCAGGTGGCGCAGCGTCTGCCAGCGCGAGGCGCCGTAGAGCTCGAAGAGGTTGCGCAGATTGTGGTCGGCCGAGTTGAGGCCGAGGATGGTGTTGGACAGGATGGGGAAGAAGGCGACGATCCAGGCGCAGATCAGCAGCGACAGGTTGATGTCGCCGACCCAGATGATGATCAGCGGTGCGATGGAGACCACCGGCGTCACCTGCAGGATGACCGCATAGGGAAAGAGCGACTTCTCCAGCCATTTCGACTGGGTGAAGAGCACGGCGAGGCCGACGCCGAGGGAGACCGCGGCGATGAGCGCGGCAGCCGTGATGCGCAGGGTCACCCACAGCGAGGCCGAGAGAGTCCCCCAGTCGGCGACCAGGGTCTTCGCGATCAGCCAGGGCCCCGGCAGGATGAAGGGCGGGATTTCCCGCCACCAGACGATGAACTCCCAGGCGGCGAGCGCGAAGATGCCGATGCCGAGCGGGGCGAGGATGCCGGGCCAGGCCTCGGTGGAGATGCCGAGCACCTTGCGGTCCTCGCGGAAGATCGGCCGGGCCTCGGCGTCTGTCCCGTCGTGGGGGACGGCGGCGGGGGGAAGCGTCGCGTCGGTCATGCGGAGATCGCCTCCTTGAGCTTCTCGGATGCGATCCGGCACCAGTGGGCGTAGTCCGCGGAGGTGCGGAACAGGTCGTCGCGCGGATAGGCCGCCTCGACGCGCAGGTCGGCCATGACCCGGCCGGGCCGCGCCGCCATCACGACGATGCGCTGGGAGAGATAGACGCTCTCGAAGACCGAATGGGTGACGAAGACGGCGGTGAAGCGGTTGGCCTCCCACAGCCTGAGGAGGTCGTCGTTGAGCTTGTGGCGGGTGATCTCGTCGAGGGCGGCGAAGGGCTCGTCCATGAGCAGGATCTTCGGATGGGTCACCAGCGCGCGGGCGATGGAGACGCGCATCTTCATGCCGCCCGAGAGTTCACGCGGATAGCTCTTCTCGAACCCCTTGAGCCCCACGAGCGCCAGCATCTCGGCGCCGCGCGCCTGCGCCTCGCCCTTGTTGATGCCGCACAGCTTCAGCGGCAGGATCACGTTGTCCAGCGCGGTGGCCCACGGCATCAGGGTCGGGTCCTGGAAGACGAAGCCGAGCTCGCGCGCCGGCCGCCCCCAGGCGTCGTGGGTCATCGTCGCCCAGTCGATCGTGCCGACGCTGGGCTCGCCGAGGCCGGCGATCATGCGCAGCAGGGTCGACTTGCCGCAGCCGGACGGGCCCAGCAGGCTGACGAACTCGCCGCGTGCCAGGTTCAGGTTCACGTCGCGGACGGCGATGGTGCCGTTGGCGAACTGCTTGGAGACGTGGCGGATGGCGACGAGCGTGGATGCGCCCATCGCCACCGGCCGGTCCAGGGTCGACACTGGCGTCACGTGGACTTGCCCACGCCCTTGTTGACGAAGCGCAGGTCGTAGGCCTTCTTCACGTCGATGCCGGCCGGGAAGACGCCGGCGTCGCGCATCTGGACGTAGAAGGCCTGCCAGCGCGCATCGGTCATGGCGCCGATGCCGAGCGTGGTCGCGTCGCCGGACAGGACGATGCCGTTCTCGGTCATGACCTTGATGGCGTAGTCGATCTTCTTCTGATCCATGTCCGGGTTGTCGCGCATGATCAGCTTGTTGGCCTCGGCAATGGCCGCGCCGCCCTTCATGTACTCGGCCCAGCCCTCCAGCGAGGCGGTGACGAAGCGCTGCACCACGTCGGCGCGCTCGTCGACCATCTTCCTCGAGATGTTGATGGTCGTGTTGTAGTTGGCGAAGCCCGCATCGGCGATGAGGTGCACCAGCGGCTTCACCCCGCCCTGCTGCTCGATGGCGAAGGGCTCCGACGACAGGAAGCCCTGCTGACAGATGTTCTTGTCGGCGAGGAAGGGCGCCATGTTGAAGGTGTAGGGGCGCACCTGCTCGTCGGTGAAGCCGAAGCGGGCCTTGAGATAGGGCCAGAACGACGTGCGGCCGCCGGCGCCGACGAGGATGGTCTTGCCCTTCAGGGCGGCCAGGCTGTCGTTGCCGACACCGGGATGGCAGATGATGACCTGCGGGTCCTTCTGGAAGATGGAGCCGATGCACAGGAACGGCAGGTTCTCCTGGACGTAGCGGACGGCCTCGAAGGAGTTCGACATGATCATGTCGACGCGGCCGCCGAGCAGGAGCTGGGACGGGTTCTGCTGCGGGCCGCCCATACGGATGTCGGCGTCGATGCCGTACTTGCGGTAAATGCCGGCGGCGACAGCCTGGTAGAAGCCGCCATGCTCGGCCTGGGCGCGCCAGTTGGTCTGGTAGGAGACCTTGTCGAGGCCCTGGGCCGTGACGAGATCGGACCGCATCAGATAGGCGGCGGAGACGCCGGCCCCGAGGGCGAGGGCACGGCGGCGGGTCATGCGGTGGGCGGGGGACGTGACGGACATGCGACCTCTCCTGAAGCGGGCCTTGTACGACCCTTGAAATCCATGATGGCGGCCAGAGCAACGGGCATGCCGGCTTATCCTACGATATCGTAAAGCACCCGGGATCAGCCTGCATATTTTTTGAGCAGCCACACCTTTCCCCCGCGCAAATTCTCATCCTTGAACTGCGGATTTGACCGGCTCGCCGGCATGGCGCTGACCGCCGCGATTTGGCACTGTGCCGCCGTCTCCAACGGGTTTCGTCCATGAGTGCTCTCGACCGTCTCCGCGCCGACCTCGCCGGCATCGCCCTCACCGAGGACGCCGCCTCCGTCCGGATGGCGAGTCGCGACTTCTTCTGGTTCTCGCCGGTGCTGAAGCCCGAGCTCGAGGGCAAGGTGGCCGACCTCGTCGCCACCCCGGCGGACAAGGACGAGCTCCGCCGCATCGCCGCGGCCTGTGCCCGCCACCGCGTGCCGCTGGTGATCCGCGGCGGCGGCACCGGCAATTACGGCCAGGCCGTTCCGCTCGCCGGCGGCGTGGTGGTCGACATGCGGCAGATGAACCGCATGGTCTTCGCGAAGCCGGGCGGAGCGCGCTTCGAGGCCGGCGCCAACATGCTCGACATCGACAAGCTCCTCGACCCGCACGGCCAGGAGCTGCGCTTCCACCCCTCGACACGGGCGCAGGCCACCATCGGCGGCTTCGTCGCCGGAGGCGCCGCGGGCGCCGGTTCCTGCACCTGGGGCCAGATCGACAATCTCGGCGCCGTGACGGCGCTGGAGGTCATGACCGTGGAGGCCGAGCCGCGGCTGATCGAGCTGCGCGGCCGGGAGATCCTCAAGGTGATGCACGCCTATGGCGTCAACGGCATCATCACCGAGGTGGAGGTGCCGACCGCCCCCGCCCACGACTGGGCCGAACGCATCGTCACCTTCGACAGCCTGATGGCGGCGGCGCGCTTCGGCCAGGCCTTCATGGAATGCGACGGCATCGCCAAGAAGCTGGTCTCGGTCCACGATCCCCACATCGTGCCCTACCTGAAGCGCCTCGCGCCCTACCTGCAGGAGGGCCGCGCCTTCGCCATCCTCATGGTCTCGGAGCCGCAGGCCGACACGCTGGACCTCCTCATCGCCGACCACGATGGCGAGGTCACCTTCCGCCGCGGCGCGGCCGAGGCCAAGGCGGTGGCCTTCGGGACGCACAAGGGCCGCGGCGGCCCAGGGCCCCTCTACGAATACACCTGGAACCACACGACGCTGCACGCCCTGAAGATGGACCCGTCCATCACCTATCTGCAGCTCCGCTTCCCGGCGCCGAACAACCTCGCCCTGGTGGAATGGGCGGCGAAGGAGTTCGACGAGGACGTCTATTTCCACCTTGAGTTCCAGCGCCGTGAGGGCAAGGTCATCACCTCCTCCCTGCCGCTGGTGAAGTACACGACCCAGGCGCGGCTCGAGGAGATCATGGCGCGCGCGGCGGAGGGCGGCGTGCAGCCGTCGAACGCCCACACCTTCGTTCTCAACAATGCCGGCTGGAAGCGGATCGACGCGCCGCAGCCGGAGTTCAAGCGGCTCGCCGACCCGCATGGGCTGATGAACCCGGGCAAGCTCCTCGGCTGGGAAGCGGAGGCGCAGCAGGCGGCGGAGTGAGCAGGTGGGCCGCCGCCACGACCCGTGCTAAACTGGGCGCATGACGCGTGACGAGGTCATCGCCCGCCTGAAGTCCGCCGAGAGCGAGCTGCGCGCGCTCGGCATCGGTGAGTTGTACCTGTTCGGGTCCTATGCCCGGGGCAAGGCGACCGCGGACAGCGACGTGGACCTGCTCGCCGACCCAACGTCGCCGGACGGGGGCATCGGCTTTCGCCCCTATTTCGGAGCGCTGAGCCTCATCGAAGAGCGGCTGGGAAAACGCGTGGACCTTGTCGTCCGGCGCAACCTCCATCGTCTGGCCCGCCCTGAGGTCGAGCAAAGCGCAGTGCAGATTTTCTGATGTCGGCCGATCAGAGCCACGCGAGACTGCGGATCGTGCATATCCGCGACGAAATTTCGTTCCTACGGGATGTCCTGGCCGGTAGCACGGCAATCGCGGCGGTTGCAGATCCGCTTCGCCGCAGGGCGATCGAACGCAGTCTTCAGATTATTTCCGAGGCGGCCCGTCACATTCCGCAGGAGTGGACCGACCGCTTTCCGCAGATCGAATGGCGAGCGATCCGGGCGATGGGAAACCGGCTGCGACACGAATATCACCGGCTGGACCAGAACATCATCATCGAAGTGCTGGATTTCGAACTGAGCGATATCGACCACGCCTGCGAGCAACTCCAGGAGGCGCTCCGCCTCCCCCGCTGATCACCCCTGCGGCGACACCGCGCCCCGCTGCTCGACGATCCGGCGGTACTGGTCCGGCTGGCGGTGCATGTCGAAATTGAAGATGGTCGTCTTGTAGCTCTTCGTCAGGTCCAGGTCGCAGCGGGCGACGACGAGTTCGTCCTCCTGGGTCAGCGCCTGGCCGATGACCTCGCCGGTCGGCGCGATGATGGAGGAGCCGCCGATCATCTCGCAGCCCTCCTCCACCCCACATTTGGCGACGCCGACGACCCAGGTGCCGTTCTGGTAGGCGCCGGCCTGCATGACGAGCTGGTTGTCATGGTCGGGGGCCGGCGGGTTGTGGCGGGGCGTGTTGTAGCCGAGCAGGATCATCTCCACCGACTGGAGGCCCATGACGCGGTAGCTCTCCGGCCAGCGGCGGTCGTTGCAGATCATCATGCCCATGGGGCCGCCGAGGCCGTTCCACACGCCCCAGGAGAGGTCGCCGACCTCGAAATAGCGCTTCTCGAGGTGCTGGAAGGCGCGCCAGGGCTCATGCCCCGCATGTCCCGGAAGATGGATTTTCCGATATTTTCCAACGATCTCTGCGGATTTGTTCACGAGGATCGCGGTGTTGAAGCGCTGGCCCTCGGGGGTGAGCTCCGCATAGCCGAGGGAGAAGCCGATGCCGAGCCGGGCAGACTCGTTGAACAGCGGTGCGGTCTCGTTCGACGGCATCTCGCGCTCGTAGAAGCTGTCGATCTCCTCCTGGCTCTCCATCCACCAGCGCGGGAAGAAGGTGGTGAGGGTGAGTTCGGGAAAGACGACGAGGTCGCAGCGATGCGAGGCGGCCTCGCGCATGAGCTCGACCATGCGGGAGACGACCTCGCGCCGCGAATGGGCCCGCTGGATGGCGCCCATCTGGGCGGCGCCGACGGTGACGATACGGCTCATGCGAGCTCCTTCTCGACGTCGGCGGCGTCGCGGCCGACGATCTCGCGGTAGATGGCGGGGTCCGTGGCGCCCTCGGTGCCGATGCACAGGATGCGGGAGCCGGTGTCGAGGCCGAGGGCGGCCCTCACGGACGTGTCGCCTGCCGCCGCCCGGAAGCCCGCAAGGCCGGCGACGCCGGATTCGCCGGCGGCGAGGCCCTCGCCCGCGAGCAGGCGCATCGTGTCGGCGGCGAGAGAGTCGGGGATCGCCATGAAGGCGTCGGCGCCGGGCGACAGCAGTGCCCAGGCGAGTTCGGAGGGCTCCCCGCAGGCGAGACCGGCCATGATGGTGTCGAGATCGCCGCCGACCGCGGTCCAGCGGCCCGCCTTGGCGCTGACGAGGAGACAATCGGCCTTGTCCGGCTCCACGACGACCAGGACCGGCCGGGACGCGCCCTGCGTCTCCCAGTACCAGGAGAGCACCCCGGCGGCGAGGCCGCCGACGCCGCCCTGGATGAAGACGTGGGTCGGGCGGGCGCCCTGCCCCTCGGCCTCCAGCGCGAGCACGGCATAGCCCTGCATGACGTCGCGCGGGATGAGGTCGTAGCCGGGCCAGGACGTGTCGGAGACGATGGTCCAGCCGTTGGCGGCCGCCGCCTCGGCCGAAGCGCGCACGGCATCGTCGTAGTTGCCGGGCACGCGCCGCACCTCGGCGCCGAAGGCGGCGATGGCGGCCGCCCTGCCCTCGCTCACCGTCTCGTGGACGTAGATGGTCGCCTCGACCCCGAGGCGGCGCGCGCCCCAGGCGACGGCGCGGCCGTGGTTGCCGTCGGTGGCGCAGGTGACCGTGAGCCCGTCCGCCGATCCGCGGGCCGCCACCAGGCGCTCGACCGCATAGGCCCCGCCCAGCGCCTTGAAGCTCTTCAGCGCGAAGCGATGCGCCTCGTGCTTGTAGAGGACCTCGGCGACGCCCGCCTCGGCGGCGATCGTGGCGAGAGACAGAAGCGGCGTCGGACGGTAGCCGTCCCAGGCGGAGATGGCGCGGTGGGCCTCCGCCGCCTTGGCGAGCGAGAGGATCGCCCGCTCGGCCTCACCATAGGCCCGATGACGATCGAGGGCCGGATTGGCGAGGAGGGCGGCGCCCCCGGACATGCGGATGGGTTCGGGCATCGTCAGAGGTGACCAGGCAAGACGAGGCGCACCGGCTTTGGCCGGAACGGCAATGGAGGGGGACCTGCGAGTCGTAAGCGGGAGCGGGTCATCTGTCACCTCGGCGCCGCGCGCAGATGCCACGCGTGGGACGGGCGACCTGCGGCATCGGAGCCCCAGCCGGCATGCGAATAAAACCTTGGACCTATTCACTATTCATGCGATGATGTTCCATCGCTGCAACGTGCCGTCACCTTGCTTCGATGCAATTCGATCCATCGACGATCCTATCGGGGCGCGCTTGTGTTTCATGCGACGCCGCCGATGCGACAATGGTCGAGCCGGCGCCGCGGCGCCGGAGCGGATGATCGACTGCGATACTGACGGCGACGTCCTCTTCCTGCGATTGCGATTTGACGTGGCGTGCCGGTTCTTCCGGTGCCCGCGCCGCCTCCTGCGCGCGACCGCCGACCGAAAGATCAGTCATGACATATGACAATTCCCTTCGCCGCACTTCGTCTCCCCGTCGCTTCGACGCGCTCCATGCCGAAGGCTGGTCCGGCTGCCCGGCCTGCGGCGTCCGCCACCCGATCGCGCCGGTCGGGTCCCGCCATCTCGCGCCCGATCGCATCGAGCACGACTGGCATTGCGACTCCTGCGGGCACAGCTGGACCACGACTCTCGCCGGGACCGGCGGAAGCCTTCGCCCGGGGGCGGCGCCCCGTCACGACAATGACGCCGGGACCGCGGTCTTCCGGATCGTCCCGGCTGACAGGGCCCTGCTGCGGAACGCCGTCCTCGCGGCCCGCATGTCCGGCTCCTCCGCCATCGTCCTCCCGTTCCGCCCGTGACCCTCGCCATGACAGTCGCCAGCCTGGTCCGCAGTCTCGCCGTCGCCGGCGCCTTTGCCACGACCATGGCCATGGCTGCCGAGCCCAGCGCGCCGGCGGGGCGCGCACCGACGGGCGAGGAACGGCGCGCCATCGACCAGCAGTTGACCGAGGCCGGGCTCGCCGCGGTCGGCGAGGTGACGCTGGTCGGCAGCCGTTGGTCGCTTCAGGCCTCCGCTCTCGCCACGGGTGCACGGTTCACCCTCGAGCTGAGCAATCTCGACTTCGCCATCGTCAGCCGTCGCGCCGCGCCCTGAGGGCGGCCGCCGAGCCATGCGCGCGGCGGATGCCTCGCTTCCCGCCGCGCTCGCTGGCCAAGGCGTGAGGCCCGTGGAATGGTCTCGCCGCGACCACCGGCTGCGAGCGACGGGACCTTCAGGACATGCGCATCTTCACCGCCAGCATCGCCACGGAGACGAACACCTTCTCTCCCATTCCGACGTCGCTGGAGAGCTACCTGACGAGCCTGGCGGCCCGGCCGGGCGAGCATCCCACCGACAAGCCGACGCTGTGCACCGCGCCGCTGTTCGTCGCCCGCCGCCGCGCGGCGCAGGAAGGGTTCACGCTGGTCGAGGGCTCCTGCTTCTTCGCCCAGCCGGCCGGACCGACCACGAAGGTCGCCTACGAGACCATGCGTGAGGAAATCCTCGACCAGCTGAAGGCGGCGCTGCCGGTGGACGGCGTGCTGCTCGGCATGCACGGGGCCATGGTCGCCGACGGTTACGAGGACTGCGAGGGCGACATGCTCGAGCGCGTGCGGGCCATCGTCGGTCCGTCCTGCGTCATCGGCGTCGAGCTCGATCCGCACAACCACATGACGACGAAGCGCGTCGGCCTCGCCGACATCATCATCTGCTTCAAGGAATATCCGCACGTCGACATCGTGCCGCGCGCCGAGGAACTTGTGACGCTGGTCCTGAAGACGATCCGCAAGGAGATCCGCCCGGTCGCCTCGCTCTACGACTGCGGCATGATCGCCTTCTATCCCACGACCTCGGAGCCCAACACCTCCTTCGTCGCCCGGCAGAAGAGCTTCGAGGGGCGCGACGGCGTGCTCTCCGTCTCCTTCGTCCACGGCTTTCCCCATGCCGACGTGCCGGAGATGGGCTCGCGGGTGCTGGTCTATACCGACGCCGCCAAGGCGACCGGCGATGCGCTGGCGACGCGGCTCGGGGAGGAGATCATCGCCCTGCGCGGCAAGACCGCGCCTCCCAACCTCGATTTCGCCGAGGCTCTCGACCAGGCGCTGGCGGCCGACACCGCGAAGGGTCCGGCCATCATCGCCGAACCGGCCGACAATGCCGGCGGCGGCTCGGCCTCCGACAACACGCTGTCGCTGCGCGAACTCGTCGCCCGCGGGGTGGAGAACGCGGCGGTGGCGCCGCTCTGGGACCCGCTAGCGGTCGGCTTCTGCCATGCGGCGGGAGCCGGCGCCCGCCTGCGCCTGCGGATCGGCGGCAAGACCTCGGAGCTCTCGGGCGAACCGTTCGACGCCGACTGCGAGGTGCTGGCGGTGGCGAAGGACTGCCACCAGAGCTTCGGCGAGGCGAAGGGGCCGGTCGGCGATCTCGCGGCGGTGAAGATCGCCGGCGTCACCGTGATCATGAACACCAATCGCGCCCAGGCGCTGGGGCGCGAGCTGTTCACCGCCCTCGGCCTCGACCCCGCGTCCTACCGGCTGCTGGTGCTGAAATCGGCGCAGCACTTCATGGCGGCCTATGGCCCGCTCGCCTCGCACGTCTTCTACTCGGAGACGCAGGGGCCCTCGACCCAGCGCTACGAGACCCACCACTACACGCGGATCGCCCGGCCGAAATGGCCGTTGGATGCCGAGGCGCCGGGCGCGCTGATCCTCTGACGCCGTCTCAGCGAACCCGTTCGGGGTTGAGGTCCTTCTCCAGCCGCTGCGAATAGCGGCTCATCGTGTAGCAGGCGATGAAATAGACGAAGGCGGCGTAGAGATAGGCCTCGGTGGCGAAGCCCAGCCAGTTGGAATCGCCCAGCGCCGAGCGCAGCGTCGTGAAGAAGTCGAAGATGCCGATGATGAGCACCAGCGTCGTGTCCTTGAACAGGCCGATGAAGGTGTTCACCTGCGCGGGAATGGTGATCTTCAGGGCCTGCGGCATGACGATGAACCGCATGGTCTGGGCATAGTTCAGGCCGAGCGACTGTGCGCCCTCGAACTGGCCCTTCGGGATGGCCTGGAGGCCCCCGCGGAAGACCTCCGCCATGTAGGCGGCGGCGAAGGCGATGAAGGCGATCTGGGCGCGGATCAGCCGGTCGATCTCGACTCCCTGCGGCATGAAGAGCGGCACGATGAAGGTGGCGATGAAGAGGAGCGAGATCAGCGGCACGCCGCGGATGAACTCGATCCAGGCGACCGAGAGGGCACGCACCACGGGCCGCCGCGACCGCCGGCCGAGGGCCAGCATGATGCCGATGGGATAGGCCATGGCGAGGCCGAAGACCGACAGGAAGATGGTGACCAGCCAGCCGCCCCAGAGCCGGGTTGCCACGGGCTCGAGGCCGGGGATCGGGATGCCGAGGACCGAGCCGCCCATCAGGCCCCACATCAGGGCGAGAACCGCCAGCCAGGCGTAGACGAGTTCCCGCCGCCAGAAGACGCGCTGCGTCGAGAAGGCCACCATGACCGCGAAGATCACCAGGACGGTGGCCGGCCGCCAACGCTGCTCGAAGGGGTAGAGGCCGAAGACCGAGAACCAGAATTTTTCGCCGATGAAGGCCCAGCAGGCCCCTCCCGCCTCGCGGCACTGGGCGGCGGTGCCGGTCCAGGTGGCGTTGATGAAGGCCCATGTCAGGAAGGGCGGCAGCGTCCAGGCGAGGACGGCGAGGCAGACGATGGTGATCGCCGCCGTGCCGGGCGTGCCGAAATAGGTGCGGAAGAGCGCGACCGGCCACGGCGGCAGGACGCTCGCCGGCGGCTTCAGGTCGGCCAGCTTCTCGTCGGCGACGTAGTGGACGAGCGCGTCCGGGGAGACGGGGCGGTTCATGGGGTCAGCGCTCCCGGATCGCGACACGGCCGTTGTACCAGTTCATGAAACCGGAGGTCAGCAGCGAGATCGTGAGATAGACGAGGGCGAAGACGAGGATCACCTCCACGGCGCGGCCTGTCTGGTTCATGGTCGTGTTGGAGACGTGGACGAGGTCGGGATAGCCGATCGCCACCGCCAGCGACGAGTTCTTGGTGAGGTTGAGATACTGGCTGGTGAGCGGCGGGATGATCACCCGCAGCGCCTGCGGCAGGATCACGAGCCGCATGATGCGCGGGGACGGCAGCCCGAGCGCGCGGGCGGCCTCCCACTGGCCCTTGGAGACGGCGACGATGCCGCCGCGCACGATCTCAGCGATGAAGGCGGCGGTGTAGAGCACCAGGCCGAGCAGCAGGGCGACGAATTCCGGCGACAGCTCGATGCCGCCGGTGAAGTTGAAGCCTTGGAGGACGGGCACGCTGATGGTGGCCGGAAAGCCCTGGACGGCGAGCGCCAGGAAGGGCGGCACGACCACCAGCGCGACGGCGATGGGCAGGGTCGGCGGCGCGTCGCCGGTCGCCTCTCGGCGCCGCTTCAGCGCGCGGGCGGCGATGACCGCGGCCACGATGCCGGCGACGAAGGCCCAGACGACGGGCCAGAGCACATGGGACCATTCCACCCACGGCACCTTCATGCCGCGGTTCGACAGGTACATGCCCGGCCCGAGCGGCAGGGCCTGCCGTGGGCCCGGCAGGGTGTTGATGATGGCGTACCAGAGGAAGAGCTGCAGCAGCAGCGGGGTGTTGCGGACGACCTCGACATAGCCGGCGACGAGGCGCGCCAGCAGCGGGTTCGAGGACAGGCGCATGACGCCGATCGCGACGCCGAGAAGGGTGGCGAGGACGATGCCGACCACCGCGATGCGCAGGGTGTTGAGAAGCCCGACGACGAGGGCGCGGCCGTAGCTGTCGGTCGGGGCGAAGGGAATGAGACCCTCGCCGACCGCGAAATTGGCGGGGCGGGAGAGGTAGTCCCAGCCGAAGGTGAGGCCGCGCGCCACCATGTTCGCGGACATGTTGGACCAGGCGGCCCAGACCACGAGCACGACGAAGGCGAGGAGCGCCGCCTGGAGGGCGAGCCCGCGCTTGACCGGATCGTTCCAGAAGGCCGTCCGGGCCGCCGGCGGGGTCTCGATCGTGCTCATGAGAACGTCCATGGTGCCGTAGCGGCCGGAAGGGCACGCAAGAGGCATGCCCGGCAAAAAGGCGCCGGGGCGCGGGCGCGCCCCGGCAAGTCAAGGCTGCCGGTCGATGGCAATGCGCCGGTCAACGGGCCGGCGGGGCGTAGAGAAGGCCGCCCTTGGTCCAGATGGCGTTCTGGCCGCGCTCGAGGCCGAGGGGCGTGTTGACGCCGAGATGACGCTCGAAGATCTCGCCGTAATTGCCGAAGGCCTTGATGATGGTGCGGGCATACTGGTCGTTGGCCGCGCCGATCGCCGTGCCCATGCCCGGCTCAACGCCGAGCAGGCGACGGATGCGGGGATCGGTGGCGGAGCCGGCGATCTGGTCGACGTTGGCCTGGGTGATGCCGAATTCCTCGGCGTCGATCAGGGCGAAGACGGTCCAGGCGACGATGTTGGTGAGCTCCTCGTCGCCCTGGCGGATGGTCGGGCCGAGGGGCTCCTTGGAGATGCGCTCCGGCAGGATCACGTGGTCGCGCGGGTTGGCGAGCAGCGTGCGCTGGGCGGCGAGCGCGGCGAAGTCGTTGGTGAAGACGTCGCAGCGGCCCTGGTCGTAGGCGCGGCGCAGCTCGTCCAGCGCCTCGATGACGACGGGGCGGAAGGTCATGTTGTTCTGGCGGAAGTAGTCCGCGAGGTTCAGCTCGGTCGTGGTGCCCGGCTGGACGCAGACGGTGGCGCCGTTCAGGGCGCGGGCCGAGGTCACGTTGAGGCGGCGCGGCACCATGATGGCCTGGCCGTCATAGAAGACGATGGCCGGGAAGTTGAAGCGGTTGACGCCGGTGTCGCGGGTCAGCGTCCAGGTCGTGTTGTTCGACAGGACGTCGACCTCGCCGTTGGTGAGGGCCGGGAAACGCGACTGGGTGGTCACCGGCACGAACTCGACCTTGGACGGGTCGTTGAAGATCGTGATGGCGATGGCACGGCAGATCTCGACGTTGAAGCCGCCCCAGACACCCTGCGCGTTCGGCACGCCGAAGCCGGGGTTGGACGGGCCCTGAACGCCGCAGCGGATCGTGCCGCGGGCCTTGATGGCGTCGAGATCGCGGCCCGCCTCAGCGGCCGTCGGGCCGAAGACGAGGGCGGTGGCCGCGAGGCCCGCCAGGACGATGTTCCTGATCATTCCCTACTCTCCTGTGAGGAACCCGCGCGCCGGAGGCGTCGTCGGGGCAACCGTGGGCTGCCGGTGGGTCCCGGAAGCGGAGGTAAGGTCTGCGAAAGGTTTCCCCGCATTTCAACGGGGGCATCAATATCTGTGACAATTTGCATCAGCCACGCTTATCGGTTGCGCATTACCGGTTTCGCGTGCCGATTCCCGCATCAAACCGACCGGTGGGACCCCCGATTTCCGGTGCCATGGCACCGCTTCTCTCACGCAGGTCTGCCTATCCCGCAGGCGCGACGGGCGGCGACCCGAGGCCTCAACCGTCGTCCGGATGACGCGTTGCGGCGATCCGTCGCAGCAACCTTGGCGCGAACACAGGGGCGTCAGACAGACGGACGGGACGCACTCCGCCAGGCGCGGGGATCGAGGCCATGGGCCTTCAGCCGCGACGCGAAGGTGGTCGGGCGAAGGCCGAGCCTCTCGGCGGCGCCGCCCGGTCCGGACACCTTGCCGCCCGAGAGCTCCAGCGCCGCGACCAGGCTGCGCCGGTCGAGCTGGCGCCTCTCCTCCTCGGTCAGCAGGCCGTCGGCCGGCATCACGATCGCTTCTGGAACCGCGCGGCTCGGGGCGCTGCCCGGCAGGTCGATGGCGAGGCGGCCCTTGCGGGCGAGGATGGCGGCGCGCTCGATGACGTTCTGCAATTCGCGCACGTTGCCCGGCCAGGCATAGCCGGCGAGGCGGCGCACGTCCTCCTCCGACAGCCCGAGGCCGGAGATCTTCAGCTTGCGCTCGGCGTGGCGGAGGAAATGCAGCGCCAGCGGCGCGACGTCGTCGACGCGCTCGCGCAGCGGGACGGAATGGATGGGGAAGACGTCGAGGCGGAAATACAGATCCTCGCGGAACCGCCCTGCCCTCACCTCGGCGCGCAGGTCGCGGTTGGTCGCGGCGATGACGCGCACGTCGACGCTGCGGGTGCGCTCCTCGCCGACGCGCTCGAACTGGCCCTCCTGCAGGATGCGCAGGAGCTTGCCCTGCAGCTCGAGCGGGATCTCGCCGACCTCGTCGAGGAAGAGCGTGCCGCCGTCGGCCAGTTCGAACCGGCCGATGCGGTCGCGCAGCGCGCCGGTGAAGGCGCCGCGCACGTGGCCGAAGAACTCGCTCTCGAAGAGCTCACGCGGGATCGCCGCGCAGTTGACGCGGATGAGCGGCCGGTCGCGCCGTCCGCTGGCCTCGTGGATGGCGCGGCCGATCAGTTCCTTGCCGGTGCCGGATTCACCGGTGACGAGGACGGTCGCGTCGGTCGGGGCGACGAGGTCGATCTGGCGCAGCGTCTTCTGGATGGCCGCCGAGCGCCCGATGATGCCACGGTGGTTGCTCTCGAGGCGGATTTCCTCCTGCAGATAGGCGTTCTCGCGCTCCAGTCGCTGGCGCAGGCTGTCGACCTCGGCGAGGGCCTGTCGCAGCTTCTCCTCCGCCTCGCGCCGCTGGCTCACGTCGCGGAACACGATCACGGCGCCGATGATGGCGCCGCGCTCGCGGATGGGCGTCGAGGTGTATTCGACCCAGAGCGGCGTGCCGTCCTTGCGCCAGAAGACCTCGCCCGCGACGGTCTGGACCGCGCCGTTCCGGAAGGCCGCATAGATCGGGCAATCGTGGTTCGGATAGGGAGAGCCGTCGGCGTGATGGTGGTGGACGAGCGAGTGCATGTCCTTGCCCACCAGTTCCTCCGCGGCCCAGCCGAGCAGGGCTTCGGCCGCCGGATTGACGAAGGTGGTCTTGCCGTCGGCATTGACGCCATAGATCCCCTCGCCCGCCGCCTTGAGGATGAGCTGGTTCTCCCGCTCGATGGTGTGAAAGAGGCGCTCGACCCGTTTCCACTCGTCGATGCCCTGGCGCAGCGTCCCATCGGCATCGGCGTCGACGTCCCGGCGGTGGCGTGCGTCGAGGTCGGCCATGGCGAGGAGGATGAGGGGCTCGGCTCCGGCCCGCAGCACGGTGCCTGCATATTCGACGCGCAGGGTGCCGCCACCCGCCTTCAGCGGCGACAGGCTGCGGGTATGGGCGAGACCCCGATGGAGGACCTCCTCGGTGAAGACGACGAGGGCCGGCCGCTGGCCGCGGTGCAGATCCGTGATCCTGAGGGCCCTGAGCGCCGCAGCGGGATAGCCGAGGAGCCGCTCGGCGGCCGGATTGGCGTCGACGATGGCCGCAGAGCGCGGATCGACGACCAGCGCGGGTTCGGCCAGGGCGGTGAAGGCGGCCCCGGCGGGGGATGCGGTCGGGATCATGGGGGCCTCCTCGATGTCACGACTTATCGTGAGATGGGCGACGATATCTCGTCAATCCCGATTTTTCGTCATTCCACGCGGGATCACGGGTTTCCAGCAGCACTGCAGCTTTGCGCGCGCCGGACCCAACTGGCCTCGACCTTGCTAGCCCAGGAGACGCGATCGCCGTCCACCGCCAGCCGAAGGATGACCCCATGGCCCTGTTCGACAATCCGTTCAATGCCGCGAAGCGTTTCCTGAAGGGCTGCGTCTGCGGCCGCCACGCCTCAGATGCCGAACATGAGGCCGCGATCACGGCGGAAGCCGTCGCCGTCGAGGCGGCCGGCGAGGAGAGCCGCTACCGCCGCATCGTCGAGCAGGCGGTGATGCGCGCCCTCTTCCCTGAGGACCACCAGCGCCGCGCCTTCCTGAAGGCGGTGGGCGCCTCCACCGCCGCCGCTGCCATCGCCACCTTCTTCCCCATCGGCGCGGCCACCGAGGCCCTCGCGCAGACGGGTCCGATCGAGAAGAAGGACCTCAAGGTCGGCTTCATCCCGATCACCTGCGCCACGCCGATCATCATGGCCCATCCGCTCGGCTTCTACTCGAAGCACGGCCTCAACGTGGAGGTGGTGCGCACCGCCGGCTGGGCGGTCATCCGCGACAAGACCATCAACAAGGAATACGACGCCGCGCACATGCTGGCGCCGATGCCGCTCGCCATCACCATGGGCGCCGGCTCGAACCCGATCCCCTACGCCGTCTCGGCCATCGAGAACATCAACGGCCAGGCGATCACGCTCGCCAACAAGCACAAGGACAAGCGCGATCCGCGCCAGTGGAAGGGCTTCCGCTTCGCGGTGCCCTTCGACTATTCCATGCACAACTACCTGCTGCGCTACTACCTCGCGGAGCACGGCATCGATCCGGACCGCGACGTGCAGATCCGCTCCGTGCCGCCGCCGGAGATGGTCGCCAACCTGCGCGCCGACAACATCGACGGCTATCTCGGCCCCGACCCGTTCAATCAGCGCGCGGTCTTCGACGGCGTCGGCTTCATCCACATGCTCTCCAAGGAGCTGTGGGACGGACATCCGTGCTGCGCCTTCGCGGCGAGCCGCGAGTTCGTCACCGGCATGCCCAACACCTATCGCGCGCTGCTGAAGGGCATCATCGACGCCACGGCCCATGCGCAGAAGCCGGAGAACCGCAAGCAGATCGCCGAGGCCATCGCGGCGCCGAACTATCTCAACCAGCCGGTCACCGTGCTGGAGCAGATCCTCACGGGCACCTATGCCGACGGGCTCGGCCAGGTGAAGCGCGACCCGAACCGCATCCAGTTCGATCCGTTCCCGTGGGAGAGCTTCTCGGTGTGGATCCTCACCCAGATGAAGCGCTGGGGCCAGATCAAGGGCGACGTCGACTATGCCGGCATCACCCGCCAGGTGTTCCTGGCGACCGACGCGGCGGCGATGATGAAGGAGCTCGGCCTGACCCCGCCGGAGACCTCCACCAAGACCTTCTCGGTCATGGGCAAGGCCTTCGATCCCGCCAAGCCGGAGGAGTACATCGCCTCCTTCGCCATCAAGCGGACCTGACGGCCGGACGCCGCGGAGCCCTGCCGATGACCCGGCCTCCCCTGCCGCCCTTCACGCTGGAGACGGCGCGCCAGAAGGTGCGCGCCGCCGAGGACGCGTGGAACACGCGCGATCCCGACCGCGTGGCGCTGGCCTATACCGAGGGCAGCACCTGGCGGAACCGGTCGGAGTTCTTCTCCGGCCGGCCGGCGATCCGCGCCTTCCTCGCGGCGAAATGGGCGCGGGAACAGGACTACAGGCTGATCAAGGAGCTCTGGGCCTTCCACGAGAGCCGGATCGCCGTGCGCTTCCAGTACGAGTGGCACGACGGCGCCGGCCAGTGGTTCCGCTCCTACGGCAACGAGCAGTGGCAGTTCGACGCCGACGGCTTCATGGAGCGGCGCGAGGCCAGCATCAACGACGTGCCGATCCGCGAGACGGACCGGCTGTTCACCTGGGAGGCGGGTCCCCGCCCGGCCGGCTTCCCCGGCCTGACGGAACTCGGCCTGTGACGCCGGCAAGCCAGGAGATCCCATCATGACCCGTTCGGTCGGCGCCCGCGCGCTGGTCCTCTCCCTCGTCATTCTCGGCGTCTTCCTCGCCGCCTGGCACGTTGCCGTCAGCGGCGGCGGCGCGGGGGGCCAGGCGGTCGATCCGGAATATGCCAAGCTCGTGGGGGCTGCGGCCGCCACCGGCGGGCAGACGCCCATGCCCGGGCCGGTGGACGTCGGCAAGGCGATCTGGAAACACCTCTCCGACCCGTTCTACGTGCGCGGCACCAACGACATGGGCATCGGCATCCAGCTCGCCTATTCGCTGGCCCGCGTGCTGATCGGCTTCGGCATCGCCGTGGCGGTGGCCGTGCCGCTCGGCTTTCTCATCGGCATGTCGCCCATCGTCTACCGGGCGCTCGACCCCTTCATCCAGGTGATGAAGCCGATCTCGCCGCTCGCCTGGATGCCGCTCGCCCTCTACACGATCAAGGATTCCTCGCTCTCCTCGATCTTCGTGATCTTCATCTGCTCGCTCTGGCCGATGCTGATCAACACGGCCTTCGGCGTCGCCTCGGTGCGCAAGGACTGGCTGAACGTCGCCCGCACGCTCGAGGTCGGGCCGGTGCGCAAGGCTTTCACGGTGATCCTGCCGGCGGCGGCGCCGACCATCCTCACCGGCATGCGCATCTCCGTCGGCATCGCCTGGCTGGTGATCGTCGCCGCCGAGATGCTCGTGGGCGGCACGGGCATCGGCTACTTCGTCTGGAACCAGTGGAACAACCTGTCGCTCACCGACATCATCACGGCCATCCTGCTGATCGGCCTCGTCGGCATGGCTCTGGACCAGATCCTGGCGCGCCTCACGCGCCTCGTGACCTATCCGGAGTGACGCGCGTGGCCGCTTCCTACATCTCCATCGAGGGCATCGCCCGCCGCTTCCCCGCCCCCGAGGGCGGCAAGACCACCATCTTCGAGGACCTCTGGTTCGCGATGGAGCGGGGCGAGTTCGTCTGCGTCATCGGCCATTCCGGCTGCGGCAAGACCACCGTCCTCAACATCCTGGCAGGGCTTGACGAGCCGAGCGAGGGCGCCGTCATCATCGACGGCAAGGCGATCGAGGGGCCGAGCCTCGACCGCGCGGTGATCTTCCAGAGCCACGGCCTGCTGCCCTGGCGCACGGTGCTCGGTAATGTCGCCTATGCCGTCTCGTCGAAATGGCGAGACTGGCCCAAGGCGAAGGTCGAGGACCATGCGCGCAAGGCCATCGCCACGGTCGGCCTGTCGGGCGCCGAGATGAAGAAGCCTGCCCAGCTCTCCGGCGGCATGAAGCAGCGCGTCGGCATCGCCAGGGCGCTGTCCATCGAACCGAAGATCATGCTGATGGACGAGCCGTTCTCGGCCCTCGACGCGCTGACCCGCGGCACCCTGCAGGACGAGGTGCGCGGCATCTGCCGCACCACCGGCCAGACCGTGTTCATGATTACCCACGACGTGGACGAGGCCATCTACCTCGCCGACAAGATCGTGCTGATGACCAACGGGCCGGATGCCCGCGTCGCGGAGATCGTCGTCAATCCTTTGCCGGCTGACCGTTCGCGCAACGAGGTGCACAAGCACCCCGCCTACTATCCCGTGCGCAACCACATCATCGATTTCCTGGTGGCGCGCTCGAAGAGCTTCGCGACCGAGCTGGCCCAGCCCGGCAAGGTGTGGAACCGCCGCGCCCCGCCTCTCGTCACGCCCGGCGCCGCCGGCGGCCCTGCGCCGCTGGTGCGGGCCGTCTGACCCCATCGACCACAACAATCCCCAAGGAGACGGACATGATCCGCGACGACCTCACGGAAAAGATTCTCGACATCAAGCGCGAGAAGGGCTGGACCTGGAAGCACATCACCGACGAGATCGGCGGCATGTCGCCGGTCCTGGTGATCGGCGCCCTGCTCGGCCAGCACAAGCTGGTGAAGCCGCTGGCGAAGAAGGCGGCGGGACTGTTCGGCCTCTCCGCCGCCGAGGAGGCCATGCTCAACGAGGTGCCGATGCGCGGCACCGGCACCTCCATGCCGCCGACGGACCCGCTGATCTACCGCTTCTACGAGCTCGTCCTCGTCAACGGTCCGGCCTGGAAGGCGATCATCGAGGAGGAGTTCGGCGACGGCATCATGTCGGCGATCGACTTCAACATGGAGTTCGAGCGCGAGCCGAACCCGAAGGGCGACCGGGTGAAGATCACCATGTCCGGCAAGTTCCTGCCCTTCAAGTACTACGGAAACGAGCAGGGCATCCCTGACTACGGCTTCAAGGAAGCCTGAGGTCCCGGCAGGCCGGGCGCGGTTCCGCCCGGCCACGCCGCGCGCAAAAAAGCACGTCCAACCTGTCATAAGACACTTGGCTTGCGTCCGACTATGGGCATGATGCGCGATGGACAGGACGACCGAGACCCGCGACGCGCGCATGAGCGACACCACAGACCTCATGCGACTGACCTACTTCAGCCGCCACGACCTCCCCTGCGACGCCGACGGGTTCAACCCCGCCTTCACCGCGATCGAACAGGTGGCGGTGCCGCGCAACGGCGATCTCGGGATCACCGGCTTTCTGATCTGCGCCCGCGCCTGGTTCGCCCAGGTCATCGAGGGGCCGGCGGCGAGCATCGAGCAGCTCTACGCCCTCATCGAGCCCGACCCGCGGCATCACTCGCTGCAGGTGGTCGAGCACGTCGCCGCCGAGCGCCGGCTCTTCCCCGACTGGCACATGGCGATCGGCCATGCCTCGCCCCAGGCCGGCATGGTCTTCGCGACGCTCGACTTCTCCGAGGTCGAGGCGCCGCAGGGCCGCCTGCCCAGTGACTTCCACGATCTTGCGACCGACCTCGCCGCGCTGAAGCGGCTGACGGACTGACGGCTCAGAACCCCGCCTGCACCGCGATGATCGTCTCGCCGCGGATATCCTCGGTGAGCTGCTCCTCGAGCCGGCCGAAATCGGGCGTGGTCTTCAGCTTGTAGGACCGCGGGTGGGCGAAGGGGATCGTCACCTCGCTCTTGAACCGGCCGGGACGGGCGCTCATCACCAGCACGCGGTTGGCCATGAACACGGCCTCCTCGATGTCGTGGGTGACGAAGAGCACGGTCTTGCGGTGCGTCTCCCAGATGGAGAGCAGCAGCTCCTGCATCAGCGAGCGGGTCTGGTGGTCGAGCGCGCCGAAGGGCTCGTCGAGCAGCAGGACCTTGGGGTCGTTGGCGAGCGCACGGGCGAGCGCGGCGCGCTGCTGCATGCCGCCCGAGAGCTGCTTGGGATAGTGGTTGGCGAACTGGGTGAGGCCCACCTGCGCCATCAGCTTCTCGGCGACGGCGCGACGCTCGGCAGCCCCCACCCCGCGCTCGCGCGGGCCGAACTCGATGTTCTCGACGACCGTGAGCCAGGGGAAGAGCGTGTAGCTCTGGAACACCATGCCGCGGTCGGCGCCCGGGCCTGTGACGGGCTTGCCGTCGAGCGTCACGGTGCCGGTGGTCGGGCGGTCGAGGCCGGCGACGATGCGCAACAGCGTGGACTTGCCGCAGCCGGAGGGGCCGAGGATGGCCACGAAGTCGCCCTCCCCCACGCTGAGGTCGACCGGCGCCAGCGCCTGGACCGGGTCGCCGCCGCGCACGCCCGGGAAGGTGCGCGAGACGCCCTTGACGACGACGCCGCTCATATCGTGCTCCAGGGAAACAGCTTCTGGTTGACCGCCTTGAACAGGAAGTCGGAGATGAGGCCGATGACGCCGATGACGATGATGCCGAATATCATCTGGCCGGTGGCGAGCAGCGCCTGGCTCTCGATGATCATGTGGCCGATCCCCGAGGACGAGCCGATGAGCTCGGCGACGATGACGTAGGTCCAGGCCCAGCCGAGGACGAGGCGCAGGATCTCGGCGATCTGCGGCGCGGCATAGGGCACCATGACGCGGCCGACGATGCCGGCGTCGCGGGCGCCGAGGGTGAGCGCCGCCTCGACCAGGTCGCGGCGGATGGAGCCGACCGCGACCGCCACCATCAGCACGATCTGGAAGACCGAGCCGACGAAGATGACGAGCAGCTTCTGCTTCTCGCCGACGCCCGCCCACAGGATGAAGAGCGGGATGAAGGCGGAGGCCGGCAGGTAGCGGGCAAACGAGACGAAGGGCTCGAAGAAGGCCTCGACCGGCTTGTAGGCGCCCATGGCGAGGCCGAGCGGCACGGCGATGAGCGCTGCCAGAATGAACCCGCCGACGACGCGCCAGACGGTGACGGCGATGTCGGCGAGGAAGCCGTGGTTCGTGATGAGATACCAGCCCTCGCGCACCATCGTGACGGGGTCGGCGAGGAAGATCTTCGGCACGAGGCCGCCGAAGGTCACCGCCGCCCAGGCCGCGAAGAAGATCACGAAAAAGGAGATGCCGAGGACGACGCGCGCCGTCGTCGATACGGGCTCGAGGGGTTTCATGGGATCATCCGTTCCGCAGCATGCATAGCCGCGACCTCCAACGCGTCATGGCCGGGCTCGTCCCGGCCATCCACGACTTGAACACAAGGGGTCAGCAGGACGTCGTGGATGCCCGGCACGAGGCCGGGCATGACGACGTGAGCGCGACTGCTTACTGGATGAAGCGCGTGTCGACCATGGTGTCGAAGTTCGGCTTCTGACGGATGATGCCGAGTTCCAGCAGCAGGTCGGCGGCCTTCTCGGAGAAGGTGCGCCACTCGCCGGCGAAGAAGGTCTTGTTCGCCGCCTGATCCTGCCAGCGCAGGTACTGCGCCGAATTGCCGAACTGCTCGGCCGTCTGGCGCACGTCGGCGCCCATGATGCGGAAGGCCTCGGCCTGGTTCGACTTGATCATCTCCAGCGCCTCGAAATAGCTCTTGGCGAGCGCGCGGACGGCGGCCTCGTTGCCCTGGATGAAGGCGGGCGTGCAGCCGAACGTGTCCATCACCATGGGATAGTCGAGGGTGGTGGCGATGATCTTGCCGGCCTGCGGGGCGGCGCGCACCGACGACAGGAAGGGCTCGTAGGTCATGGCGGCATCGTTCTGGCCGGCGACGAAGGCCTGGGCGGCCGGACCCGGCTCCATGTTGACGACTGTGACGTCGCGGATGGAGAGGCCGTTCTCCTTCAGCATCCAGGCGAGGGTGAAATAGGGCGCAGTGCCCGGCGCCGAAGCCGCCACGGTCTTGCCGCGCAGGTCGCGGATCGAGTTGATGCCGTTGCGCACGGCCATGCCGTCGGCGCCGTAGCTCTTGTCGAGCTGGAAGAGCTGGGTGGTGGCGATGCCGTTGGCGTTCCAGACGATCCAGGTCTCCACCGTGGTCGCGGCGCACTGGATGTCGCCGGAGGCGATGGCGAGGTGGCGGCTCGCCTGAGGGATCTTGCGGATCGTCACGTCGAGGCCGTTGCGGGCGAAGATGCCGGCTTCCTTGGCCAGCGTCAGCGGGGCGAAGCCGGTCCAGCCGGAGATGCCGATATTGACCTTGGTCTGGGCGAAGGCCGGGCCGGCCATCGACAGGCCGAGGGCAAGGGCCGCGCCGGCCATCAGGCCGCGCAGGGTGGACGGTTGCGACATCGTCGTTCTCCTCTGGCGGCTCTGACGAACATGAACCGCTTCTGCCGTCACTCTAGGGGGGAGCTTCCATCCCGCGGCATACGGATTTCTGCGTAGGCGGGCAGATTTCTGTGCAGCGCAGCACGAGGCTGCGCCGCCCGATGTCGGAAGCGGTCATGCGTCGCCGGCCGTGCCGGCTCAGCTCTTCACCCAGGCGGGTGCCGCGAAGCGGAACTGGTCGAGCGTGTTCTCGGCGATGCGGAACCAGAGGTTCGAATCGTCGGTGAACTTCTTCCAGCTGTCATAGACGGCCTTGAACTCCGGGCTCTTCGTCGCGAAGTCGTCCAGCGTCTCCACCGTCGCCTTCAGGCAGGCGTCGAGAACGGGCTTGGGGAAGGCGCGCAGCTGGGCGCCGGCGGCCACGAGCCGGCGCAGGGCGTCCGGGTTCTTGGCGTCGTAGTTCGCCATCATCTGCACGCATTGCTCGCTGGCCGCCGCCTCGTAGGCCGCCTTGAAGGCAGGGGGCAGCTCGGCCCACTTCGCCTGGTTGACGAAGGAGGTGATCTGCGCCGAGCCCTCCCAGAAGCCGGGCGTGTAGTAGAAGCGCGCCACCTTGGCGAAGCCGAGCTTCTCGTCGTCATAGGGGCCGATCCACTCGGCCGCGTCGATCGTGCCGCGCTCAAGCGCCGTGTAGATATCGCCGGCGGCAATCTGCTGGGGTACGACGCCGAGCTTCGACAGCACGGTGCCTCCGACGCCGCCGATGCGGAATTTCAGGCCCTTGAGGTCCTCGAGCGTGTTGATCTCCTTGCGGAACCAGCCGCCCATCTGAACGCCGACGTTGCCGCAAGGCACGTTGACGAGACCGAGCTTGGCGAAGACGTCGCGCATGAGCTCCTTGCCGCCGCCGGCCATCATCCACGCCTGCTGCTGGCGCGTGTTGAGGCCGAAGGGCATGCCGCCGTCGAAGCCGATGGCCGGATTGCGCCCGAAAAAGTAGCTGGAGAGCGTGTGGGAGCACTCGACGGTGGAATTCGCCGTCGCGTCGAAGACGCCGAGGGCCGGCACGATCTCGCCGGCGGCGAAGACCTGGATCTGGAACTTGCCTTCGGTGATCTGGCCGATGCGCTCGGCCATGGCGAGGGCCGAACCGTGGATGGTGTCGAGGCTCTTCGGCCAGCTCGTCACCATGCGCCAGCGCACGGAGGGAGTCTGGGCGATTGCGGGCGCGGCGACGGCCGCGGCGGCGGCTCCTGCCGTGCCGGCCAGAAAGTGACGTCTCTTCATGATGATCTCCCGTGTGTTCGGCGTCGGTGGCACTTCTTGCGTGCCTTCCTCGACGTTCCCCCAAAGACTGGTCGTGCGATGCGTCAGGTACCGGCCTTCTTGCTGATGACGGTGACGCAATGGACGTAGTCCATGGCGTGACCGGCGGGATTGGCGGCGACCTCGGCCTCATAGGCACCGTAGAAGGCGTCGACGATGGCGGCGCGCTCGGACGCCGGCCGGCGCGGGTCGAGCGCCCCGGCGAACACCGTCTCCGACCAGGAGCGCAGCGTCGGCACATAGGCGTGGGCGAAGGCGGCAGCGTCGCCGTGGCGGGCGAAGTCGGCCGCGTAGGGGCATGCCGTCACGGTGGTGGAGATATGGTCGAGGACGAGGCCGGCCTTCGAGACCGCCGATCCGGCGTCGCGGAACGGCGCGGCGAACTCGTCCGGCGTCTTGTAGAACTGCTGGAAGGTCGCGCCGCGATACTCCGCTTCGGTGATGCGCCCCTTCGTCCACAGCTCCCGCCAGTGGCGGGCGAATTCGTCGAACATGTTCACGCCGCCCGTGTTGCCGAGATAGCGGCCCTGCTCGTCGGCGCAGAAATTGGCGAGGACCAGCTTGCCGCCCGGCGCGAGTTCGCGGGCGCGGGCGAGCAGGATCGTGTCCCAGTCCTCCATGGCCTGACGGCGGAACAGGGCCTGTTCCTCGGGCGTCGCGCCCACCGCCTGGACGTGGTCGGCGATGAGGCCGGGGCGCTTGCTCAGCCAGTGCATGGCGGTGGCGGAGAAGCCGAGATGGAGCGTGCCGTCGGGCACGATCTGCCGGTAGAAACTGGTGCCGGAGCCGAGGATGTAGAGGTTCGGCGTGTCGGCGAGGGGCGACTGCGCCTGGTCGCCGAGTAGCCCCTGGGTGAGGCGGAACAGGGCCGAGAAGTCGTTGTGCGGCAGGTCGGTATAGGTGACCTGGATGGCCCGGCCCGGCGCCCGCCGACGGACCGCCTCGACGAGGCGCCGCATCATGTCGAGGGAGGTGCCGCCGTCGGCGGCGCCATAGTCGCAGACCGAGAAGGCGGTTTCCGCCGCCTCCAGCGCCATGGATCCGAGCGCCTCGACCACGAGATCGCCGGCCTTGTCGATGACGGCCTTGGCCCCCACCGTATTGGAGGAATAGTAGCCGGCGCCGCGCATCGCGATCACCTGGGCGGAAGCCTTGCCTGCCATGCGCATTCCCCTACGTGCGGCTGCCGGAGAACAGCCTATCTGCAATGAACCCCGACGCAACGCGAAAACATCTGCGGTATTCTCCGGATCAGTCGTTGTCGGTCAGTCCCGCCCCGGCCCCCAGGACGCGCGAGCGCGCCGAGGCCGGCACATAGGTGCGGGCGGCCAGCGCATCGAGCGCGGCGATGACGTCGGCCGGGACGGCGGCACGGGTGAAGGCGCCCTCCCCGGCTGCCGCGACGGCGGCCTCGGCACGGTCGAGAGCGGAGGCTTCCACGGCCGGGTCGCCATAGGCGGGGCCGTCGAGCGCGAGAACCAGGGCCGGCCAGTCGGCGCCGGCGCGTGCGAGGCGGCGCGCGGCGCGCCCGATCTCTTCGGCGCCGCCCCAGGAGAGCCCCGCCCCCCGCGCCGCCTTGGCGGCGAGCGTCTCCACCTCGTTCAGGGAGAGATCGACAGGCACGGCACTCACGACGGAACCCTCACGATGCCATGCGCTCCGCCGTCGCGCGGCAGATCTCGTCCGGGAACGGCGCATCGGCGAAGAGGGCGATGCGCAACCATCGGTCCGAGCGCGGATCGAAGCGGCTGGCGCCGAAGAAGGCGAGCTTGGCGCGCAGGAGATCGACGGGACGCATCGTGGCGGCGACGAGATTGTCGCGCACCTCGGCATAGGGATGGACGAGCGCGATCTGCGCCCGCCGCACCACGTGGCGGAAGGCCGGCCGTCGCATGAGGAAGGCGGCGACGCTGTCGCCCGCGGGCGTCGCGGTGAGAGCATCGATGAGCCGGCTCACGTCCCGGGCCACGGCGAGAGGCTGCTCGCGGTCGGCCCCCTCCTCCGCCTGCCGTTCGCCGAGCCGCGGCTCTAGCTTTTCCTCCGAGACGTACCAGAAGCGGGCCTCGCTCGCGGGATCGGCAAAGTCGAAGCGCCTGACCCAGGCATAGGTCTCCGCGAGCCTCGCGCGGAAATCGCCGACGCTCATCCGCCCGTCGATGGGGAAGACCGCGTCCTCGTCGGCGTCCATCGTGTCGGCGAGATCGTCGACCAGCGCGCCGTTGGGCTCGAGGATGAGCGCGACGACGGCCTCCTGCCCCTCCATGGAGAGGTTCGTTTCGGCATGACGGTAGAGCGCGTCCCATGGCGCGGGGCCGGCGAGGAGCGGACCGGCGACAGTCGCGAGGGTGTCGAGATCGCCGGCGAGCCCGGCGATCCGCGGCGCTTGGACGGGATCGTCGGTGTGCCAGCGGGCCACGGTGGAGCGCATCGCCGCCAGCGCCGCATGGAAGTCCGCCTGCTGCCTTGCCGAGGCGGCGGGCACCGCGCGCACCCGCGCCAGCGCCGTTTCGCGCGCGCAGAACCAGCGATGGACCAGAAGGGGGTGGCGGACGAGGAAGGGCGCCATGCCGAGGCCGGTCGAATTGCCGACGCCGAGGCTGCGGCGCAGCGCCGGCTCGAGCCGCACGGCGCGATCGCCACCGCGGGCGGCAGCCACGTGCTCGACGAGGTCGAGGGTGAAGGTGCGGATGAGCCAGACGGCCAGCATCTCGGCGCGGAACGGGCCGGCGAGTTCGGGACGGCCGGCGATCCGGTCGCGGTCGGCGATGCCGAACTTGCCGTTGCCGTAGACGGCCGTCGTGCGCATCAGGTAGCCGACGCCCGCGAGGAGCGCCGCGTCCGGCTGCCGGCCCTCGGCGAGGCTGTCGGCGACATGGGCGAAGAGGCGGACGCTCTTGTTGGCGCGGGCGAGCACGAGGTCGCGCTCGGTGAAGCGGCCGGCCTCCTGGCGAGGCGCGTTGGCGCGCAGCCGCTCGACCTCGGCGGCCGTGGGCACGCCGTCGTAGAGCACGTAGCTGGTGTCCCAGGCCTCGGCGATGACGCGGTCGGTGCGCATCTCGTCGGCGAGCGGCGTCGAGAAGGCGACGAGCGAATAGGTGTTGCGGGGCGAGGACACGGTCAGAACCGCATGGCCGTACCCCTCCGCATCGATCTCCCAGGCGGTGCGGGCATAGGTCCAGCCCTCCGCCTCGATGCGCCGCAGGAGGGCGCGCAGGAAGCTCAGCCGGGTGGGATGGGCGGCGCCGAGCCGCTCCAGCGTCATCACCGCATCGGGCGAGCGGAGCGCGAGGGTCATGCGCCCTGCCCCGCGAGGCGCAGCAGCATGGCCTCGGTCGTCTCGTCCACCTCGACACCCTCCGCGGCGATGCGGGCCCGTGCCGCCGCGCGCCGGCCACCCGGCAGCAGGCCGCCTGTCTCGGCACCGAGCGCCTCCACCACCACGGCGAGGCGGTCGGCGAAGAAGCCGCCGGAGGAGATGTCGGGCGCCAGGGCGATGAAGAACTGGCCGGTCTTCGGCGGCCCGCCGGCGGGCCCGGAGAAGGGACTCGCCTGGATGCCCGGTGTCGCACCGGCGAGGCAGGCGGCGAAGACCTCGACGAGAAGCGCCGCGCCCACACCCTTGTAGCCGCCGGACGGGACCATCGTGCCCTTGAGGCCCGCGGCCGCATCGGTCGTCGGCTTGCCGTCGGCGTCCAGCGCCCAGCCCTCGGGGATCGCCTCGCCGGACTTGGACCGCTTGATGACCTCGCTCTTGGCGATGACGCTGGCGCTCTGGTCGATGACGAAGCGCGCACCGCCCTTGCCGTCGGGCACGGCGAGCGACCAGGGATTGGTGCCGAGCACCGCCTTGCGGCCACCCCAGGGCGCGATGGAGGCCGGCGCATTGGTGAAGCCGAGGCCGACCAGTCCCGCCTCGGCGATGCGCTCGGTATGATAGGCGAGGATGCCGCAATTGTAGGAGTTGCGGATGGCGAGGCTGGCGATGCCCTGGCTGCGGGCGGTATCGATCAGCGCCGGCAGGCCGAGATCGATGGCGGCGTGGGCGAAGCCGGAACCGGCATCGACGACGAGGCTGGCGGGCGCCGGACGCGAGAACACGGGCTCGGCGCCGCCGATGACCTTGCCGCAGGTCAGATGCTCGCAATAGACCGGGAGGTACATGAGGCCATGGGACCGGATGCCGTCGCGCTCGGCCCCGGCGAGGCCCGCCGCCAGCGCCGCCGCCTGCGTCTCGCTCGCACCATGCCGGCGAAGCGCCGCGGCGGCGAGGGTCTCGATGGCATCGACGGTCATGCGCGGCATATGCAGTCCTCACCCGTGTCGGCCCGCAGGGCCCTTGCCCGCGGCCGCGCCAGGGCGCTGCCGCGTCCATGCACGCTTCAGGCCAACCTCACCCGGACCCGAGCGTCCGCCTGAGAAAGGCCATCCAGTTCTCGCCCATGATGCCGTCCACCTCGTCCTGCGCAAAGCCCGCGGCCCGCAGCGCCGCGGCGATGCCCGGAAAATCGGCATTGGAGCGAAACCAGGCAGGCTGGGCCGGGAAGACCGGCGGTCCGTTCGGATTGGACGCGGTCTCGAAGGTCCAGCGACCGTCGCGCATCCAGGCGACGGCGGAGTCCGGCCTGTCCTGGCAGAGGTCCGAGCCGATGCCGATCCGGTGCGGTCCGATCTGCTGGGCGAGCCGCGCCGCCATGGCGGCGAAGTCGGCAAGCGTGCAGGCGGAGCCGCCGGCCATGTGATGGGGATAGAGAGACAGGCCGAGGAGACCGTCATGGGCCTTGAGCGCGTCGATCACCCGGTCGGAGACGTTGCGCGGGGTGTCGCGCCACCAGCGCGGATTGGCGTGGGAGACGGTGACCGGCCTTGCCGAGCGCTCGATCGCCTCGACGGTCGTGCGCTCGCCGGCATGGGACATGTCGATGACCATGCCGAGGCGGTTCATCTCGGTGATGACCTCGCGGCCCATCCGGGTGATGCCGCCGTCCTCGTATTCCTGCCAGCCGGCGCCGAGCAGAGACTGGTTGTTGTAGGTCAGTTGGAGGAAGGAGAGGCCACAGTCGCGCAGCACCTCGAGGAGGCCGAGATCCGCCTCGATCGGCGACGGGTTCTGCATGCCGAAGAGGATGGCGGTGCGGCCGGACGCCTTGGCCGCCTCGATGTCGGCCATCGAACGCGCCCGGGCGATGAGGTCGCCATGGGCGGCGAAGCGGCGGTTCCAGGCGACGAGGAGATCGACCGTCTCGCGGAAATTCTCGTGATAGCCGACGGTGGCATGGACCACGTCGACGCCGCCGGCCCGCATCTCCTCGAAAATCCCCCGGGACCAGTTGGCATACTGGGCGCCGTCGACCACGAAGGGGCGGGATGCGGGAACCGGCATGCAGGAGACCCGTTGCACTGGCGAGCGGTATTCTGACGCGACGTTAGACCAGGCCCGCGCGCGCGGACCAGTGCGCTGCCGGCGTGGCTGGTCCCGTGCCGGTGATACCCTCGCCTTCCCTGCAGGAGCATCAGGAGCGCCCCATGGCTTCCCCGACCACCCCCTCCGACGTCATCGCCTTCTGGAAGGACGCAGGCCCCGACGCCTGGTTCACCAAGGACTCCGCCTTCGACGCCCGCTTTCGCGAGGCCTTCCTGGACGACCATTTCGCCGCGGCCCGGCGCGATCTCGACGGCTGGACCGAGAGCGCCGAAGGCATGCTGGCGCTGATGATCCTGCTCGACCAGTTTCCCCGCAACTGCTTTCGCGGCACCGGCCACATGTACGCCACCGACCCGCTCGCGCTCTCCTTCGCCCGGATCGCCGATACGCGCGGCGACGACGCGCGCATCGATCCGGCGCTCCGCGTGTTCCTCTACCTGCCCTATTCGCATTCGGAGGTGCTGGCCGACCAGGAGCGGGCGGTGGAGCTCAACCAGCGCATTGGCGCCCCGTATCTCGACCACGCCGTCGGTCACCGGAACGTCGTCGCGCGCTTCGGCCGCTTCCCCCACCGCAACGCCCTGCTCGGGCGGGAGACGACGGCGGAGGAACGCGCCTTCCTCGCCGACGGAGGCTTCGCCGGCTGAGCGGCGCCGCCCTCGACAGCGCGGCCCCTTGCGTCTTTACTCGCGCCGCCACCGGTTCGCAGGTCGTCCCGCGGACGGCGTGGCCACGAACATTCCCGAGGAGACACCATGGACATCCGCCGCTGCGGCTCGATCGATTCCCGCCGCCCCCCCGCCGACTGGTTCACCGGCAGCGTCTGGCAGGATCCCATCGTGGAGGCCGAGGCGCCGGCGCGCGTGCGCGCCGCGGTGGTGCGCTTCGACCCCGGCGCCCGTACCAACTGGCACACCCATCCGCTGGGCCAGACGCTCTACGTGATCGAGGGCAGCGGCCTCGCGCAGACGCTCGGCGGACCGATCCAGGAGATCAGGGCCGGCGACACGGTGTGGATACCGCCGGGCGAAAAGCACTGGCACGGCGCCGCTCCCGGCACCGCGATGACGCATATTGCCATCCACGAGGCGCTGGACGGCAAGCATGTCGACTGGATGGAGCCCGTCACCGACGCGCAGTACCAGGCCCGGTGAGAGACGTCGGCCGCAGGCTAGTCGCCACTGCGGCCGTCGCCCTCGTCGACGTCGCGCGGCAGCGCCTCGTCGGGCTTGCGCGTCCGGTCGGGGACGCCGGCAGGCTGGTCGACCGCCTGCGCGGCGCCTCCGGCCGGCTTCTGGCCGCGGCGGGCGACGTCCCAGTGCGCCTGGTCGTCGAGGGTCTTGTCGTCCGTTCCGGTGAGGTCGCGCGTCTTGCTCATGGATCATCTCCCTGCTCAAGGGGGTAACAGCACCTGCCAGGCGCATGTTCCTACACCGGGTCGGCGGGGCCCGACCTTCTTGCGGCCGGGGCCGACCCGCCCGCCGGGAGATGCCTCTGACAGACAGGACGTTCTCGATGGTCATGGCTGAAGATGGGGACGACCGGCCCCGCCTGCGCGCCAGCGAGGCGGCCGCGCTCCTCTATATCGGCGCCCCGCTCGCCCTGTTCTTCGCGTGGTTCCTGCAGCCGGCCATCGGCCTGCCCTGTCTTGCCGGGCTCGCCTTCATCGCGTGGCGCATGCGCCACGCCGTGGACAGGCCGGAACCGACGTCGGTCGATCTGTGGCTGGTGAGCGTTGCCTTCGTCTGGACGCTTCTGGCGGGGATCTGGCCGATCGGGGGGCAAGGCCTCGACTGGCTGAAGCACTCCGCCGTGTTGAACCTGCTGGTCTCCGACGCCTGGCCCCCGATGTACGAGGGCCAGTATCTCCGCTACGTCGTCGGCTGGTATCTCATCCCCGCCGGCCTCGCCAAGGTGATGCCCGCCCAGCTCGAAGTGCTGGTGGGCCTGTGGACCTGTCTTGGAGTCTATCTGTCGCTCCGGCTCGTCACCAATGTGGCCGGGGTGCGCTTCGCGGCCGTCGTCTTTGTGCTCTTCAGCGGGGCCGACATCCTCGGATATCTGATCACCCAGTTCGCGATCATGCCGCTCCACTACGAGTGGTGGAGCGGGTGGGGACAGATTTCGTCCACCACCACGTCGCTGTTCTGGACCCCGCAGCACGCCATCCCCGGCTGGCTGATCATCGGCCTCGTCGTGGGGTCAAGGTTTCCGATCACGAGGATCGGAGGCGCGATCGGTGCCGCGGTGCTCCTGTGGTCACCGTTCACCGTCGCCGGGCTGGCGCCGTTCATGGTCTATCGATGGGCGCGGGACGGCCTGACCAGCCCTCTGACACTGACCAACGTAGTGGGCGCCGCCATCGCGCTTCCCATTCTCGCCTATCTCACCAGCGGGATTGCCTCCGTCCCCGTCGCCTTCGCCTGGTCGACGCCTCAGTTCACCTGGGCGAAGTGGGCTCTTCTGATGCTGATCGAATGGGGCGTTCTGGCCGGGTTCCTGGCCCTCGCCCTGCGAGCGAAGCAGGAGCGCGCCCTGCTCGCCGTGGCGGCTGCGACGCTGGCCGTTCTTCCCTTCGCCTATGTCGGCGCGGTGAACGATCTGATGATGCGCGGGACGCAGCCTGCGGTCGCCGTGCTGGCCATCCTCTCGGCCATCGCCATCTCGCGACGGCCTGCTGCAGCCACCGGCGTGATCGCGGTTCTGTCGGTCGGAGCGGTGACCGCGTTTGCGGAGGTCGCGCGCAACGCGAAGAGCCCGAGGCACAGCGCCCCGTCCGTCACCCTGACCATGGCGATGCCGACACCGGATTTCCTGGTCCAGTACCTCGCCCCGCGGCCTTTCGGCATCAGGGACCGGGAGCCGCCGAGATAGGGACAGGGACAGGGACATCCGTCTCGTCCCGCGCGGAGCGCGGTTCAGTCCAGGGCCCCGCGAGAGTGGAGCACCGCAGGACAAGCACTGGCGATCCCGGCAGGGCTCGAACCTGCGACATTCTGCTTAGAAGGCAGATGCTCTATCCTGCTGAGCTACGGGACCGGAACCCGGCCGCCGCCCTCGCCCTCAATGGGTCCAGGCGCCGACCCGGTTGAACTTGAAGTTGTCGGAATAGGCCGCGAGGCGGCGCTTCGGCTGCTCGGCCTCGAAGACCTGGTAGGCAATGCCGTTCTTCTCGGCATAGGCGATGGCGTCCTCGCGGGTGTCGAAGGAGAGACGCACCTGCTGGGCCATGTCGGTCGAGCTGGTGTAGCCCATCAGCGGCTCCACCGTGCGCGGGGCCTCGGGCTCGAACTCCAGGCGCCAGTGGTCGGTCTTGGCCAGACCCGACTGGGTGGCGGTCCTGGCGGGCTTGTAGATACGGGCGACCACGTTGTTCCTCCGGATCTGGTCGGGGCGACTGGATTCGAACCAGCGACCTAGAGTACCCAAAACTCTCGCGCTACCAGGCTGCGCTACGCCCCGTCAGCCTTGGCAATAGCCGAGGGTCGCGGCAGCGGCAAGCACGATACGCCCTGATCAGCCGCGGAAGAACGGGTGCTCGACCCGGTCGCCGGCGGCGATGCCGAGACGCCGCGCCGTGCCGCCGATCACCTCCAGCACGCCCTTGACCGGACCGTTCGAAGAGATCGTCGCCTCGGACAGGGGCGTGGTGTTCTCGGCGATGTGGTTGATGAGGCCGTTGGCGCGGATGAAGATCATGTCGAGCGGGATGTAGGTGTTCTTCATCCACATGGTGACCTCGGTCTCGCGCGTGCCGAAGTCGAAGAGCATGCCGCGCCCGTCGGGCAGCTCCCGGCGGAACATCAGACCGCGGGAGCGCGTCTCCGGGGTATTGGCGATCTCGAGGACGAAGGGATGGCTGACGCCCGCCCGCGTGACGATGGTCAACCGGCCGGTATCGCCGCGCGCCAGGGCGGGGGCAGCTGGCAGGACGAGGGCAGCGGCGAGAAGACGGCGGCGATCGATCATCATGGCCGCAGTTCTAGCCCGTCAGTGGGAGGCTGGAAAGGGCGCTCCGTCGGGCCGGACCTCGGCCGCCATCAGACCTTTGGAGCCGTCGCCGAACCGGACGAGGACCCACTGCCCGGGCCGCAGCTCGGTCATGCCGTAGCGGCGCAGCGTTTCCATGTGGACGAAGATGTCGGGGGTGCCGGGGCCGCGCGACAGGAAGCCGAAGCCGCGCAGGCGGTTGAACCACTTGACCTCGGCCCGCTCCAGCCCGCTGGTCGGCACGACGGCGACATGGGTGCGGGCCGGCGGCATCTGCGCCGGATGAATGGCGGTGGAATCGTCCATGGAGAGGACGCGGAAGGCCTGCAGGCCGCGGGCCCGCGCGGTGGCCTCGACCACGATCCGGGCGCCCTCGTGTGCCGTCTGGAAGCCGTCGCGACGCAGCGTCGTCACGTGCAGCAGGATGTCGGCCCCGCCACCGTCGGGCACGATGAAGCCGTAGCCCTTGGCGACGTCGAACCACTTGATGGCGCCTGAAATCTCGACCAGGTCGGTGGGCGCGGCTTCGGGCGCGGAGGAAGCTTCCGCCCGCAATGCCAGGCCGCTCTTGCCGCCGAGGCCGTCTGCATCGGAACCGTCCGACGTCATCACTCTCACCGCCGCGCTATCGGGATCGTGGCCTCGATCCCGCCCCACCCTGATTCTCAGGACAAAGGATAACACCCGCCCGGCTTCGGCAAAGCCCAAAATGCAGCCGCCATGCGTCTTCCACACCACTTTGGTGCATGAGCTGTTGCTGATCGTCAGGAAAGCCGATCGATGCCCAGTCGGCGCGCCAGCCCCTCCAGCACCGCGCCGATATCGGCCCGGATGACGAGGTGGGCGGCCTCGTCGAGCGGGGTCTCCTCACGGTTGATGATGACCAGCCTCGCCCCGCTCTCGCGGGCGGCGAGCGGCAGGCCGGCGGCCGGGTAGACGACGAGCGAGGAGCCGATGGCGAGGAAGAGGTCGCAGTCGGTGGACCAGGCCGTCGCCCGGCGCATCTTGGCCTCCGGCATGGCCTGTCCGAAGGAAATGGTGGCGGATTTCACCGGGCCGGCGCAGTCCTCGCAGTCCGGCGGCTCGCCGCCGCTGGCCTCAAAGCGCTCGCGCACCCAGGCGAGTTCGTGGCGCCGTCCGCAGGCGAGGCACGTGGCATAGGTGCCGTTGCCGTGGATCTCGATGAGGTGCGCGTCGCCGGTGCCGGCGTCCTGGTGCAGGTTGTCGATGTTCTGCGTGATGATGCCGGAGAGCCGGCCGGCGCGGATCATGGCCGCGAGGGCCAGGTGCCCGCGGGCGGGCGCCGCCCCGCGATAGCTGTCGTCCATGGTGAACTTGCGCCGCCAGGCCTCGGCGCGGGCCTCCCGGCTGGCCATGAAGGCCTGAAAGGGGATGGGCTTGTTCTGCGTCCACAGGCCGCCGGGCGAGCGGAAATCGGGAATGCCGCTCTCTGTCGAGATCCCAGCCCCGGTGAAGGCGACCGCGCGGCTGGACTGCCGGAAGAGACTTGCCAGATCGTCCGTGGCAGTCTTCAACTCCGCTTCCGTCATCGACACCTCCGGCGAGAACGAGGGTTCCCCATGCGCTACCTGCACACCATGGTCCGAGTGACCGATCTCGACCAGTCGCTGGACTTCTACTGCAACAAGCTCGGCCTGGTTCAGGTGCGCAAGAACGATTTTCCGCAGGGAAAGTTCACGCTCGTCTTCCTCTGCGCGCCGGAGGACAAGGCGGCGGCGGAGGCCGACATCGCAGCCGGCCGTCGCGACGCCCCGATGCTCGAGCTCACCTACAACTGGGACCCCGAGGCCTATTCGGGCGGCCGCAACTTCGGCCATCTCGCCTATGAGGTCGACGACATCTACGCCACCTGCGAGAAGCTGCAGAAGGCCGGCGTGGTCATCAACCGTCCGCCGCGCGACGGCCGCATGGCCTTCGTCCGCTCGCCCGACAACATCTCCATCGAGATCCTGCAGAAGGGCGAGGCCAAGGCCCCCGCCGAGCCCTGGGCCTCCATGGCGAACACGGGCGCGTGGTAAGCGGCTTGTTCGCGCTGAACGCCAACGTCGTCGATACGGGCACGCCGCCGATC
>LNFH01000421.1 GCA_001464235.1 Rhizobiales bacterium Ga0077556
GTCGGGCGGCCCTTCTGGGTCGACACGGTGGGCAATTCGGCGCTGATCGAGATCCGCATCCAGCTCGAGGACGGCAAGATCATGAAGGTCTTCGCCCGCCGCGGCATGGCCTATGCCTCCAACAGCCACATCTTCCTCGTCTGGATGGTCATCGCCTCGCTGGTGCTGATCGGCATCGCCATCCTGTTCCTGCGCAACCAGATCCGGCCGATCCAGGCGCTGGCCTCGGCGGCAGAGGATTTCGGCAAGGGCCGAGACGTCGCCGGCTTCCGGCCGCGCGGGGCGAGCGAGGTGCGCAAGGCGGCGCTGGCCTTCATCGAGATGCGCCGCAGGATCGAGCGGCAGATCGACCAGCGCACCACCATGCTCGCCGGTGTCAGCCACGACCTGCGCACCATCCTCACCCGCTTCAAGCTCGAACTCGCGCTGCTTCCCGAAGGGCCGGAGACCGAGGCGCTGCGCCGCGACGTGGACGAGATGGGGCGGATGGTCGAGGGCTACCTGTCCTTCGCCCGCGGCGATGCCGGGGAGGCGCCGGCCATGACGGACATCGAGGCGTCGCTGCGCGACATCGGCGCCGATGCCGAGCGCACCGGGGCCAGGACGACGGTCACCTTCCACGGCATGTCGACTGTCAAGGTCAGGCCCGACGCCTTCCGGCGCTGCATCTCCAACCTCGTCGTCAACGCGGCGCGCCACGGCGACACCATCGCCCTGTCCGGCCACCGCGACCACCGCTGGCTGACCGTGACGGTCGACGACGACGGGCCGGGCATTCCGGCCGACCGGCGCGAGGACGTGTTCAAGCCCTTCCTGCGGCTGGACGATGCGCGCAACGTCGACGACGGCGGTTCGGGGCTCGGCCTCGCTATCGCCCGCGACATCGCCCGTTCCCACGGCGGCGAGATCACGCTGTCCGACAGCCCGCTCGGCGGCCTCAGGGTGACGGTGCGCGTGCCGGTCTGACGGCTGTCCGCTCAGGCGGCGGCGGAGAGATCCTCGCCCAGCCAGCGGCGCTTCGCCGCGAGCACCACGTCGTGGGCGAAGAGCGACAGGTGGCCCGCGGTGATCGCCGCCGATAGCGCCATGCCGAAGAGCCAGTAGCCGGGCATGGAGGAGAGCGCGTTGGTGGGCGTGGGGATGCGCGAGGCCTGGTCCAGCAGCGGCTGGGCGAGAACCGACAGGACCACGAGGCCGGCGACGCCCGCCATGACGATGGCGGTGGAGCGGATGTTGGCGAGCGGCACGCTGGGACCCAGCAGCGGGCGCAGCGCGCCGACGAGGACGAGGGTCAGCACGACGGCCCAGGAGACCGCGTGCATGCCGGCATAGACCTGCGCCTCGAAGACGCGGTTCGCCGCGAGAAGCACGTCGATGCGGGCGGCGAGCGTGTCCGGCGACATCCAGAAGATGGCGAGGCGGTAGTGCGGCACGGGCTCGATCAGGCCCCAGCCCGTGGTGAGGGCGGCCAGGCCCGCCGCTGCGAGATAGATCCCGCAGAAGGTGATGACGAGGCGTCGCATGCCATTCTCCCGAAGTCCCGATGGGACCCTAGGAGCCGGGGGGTGCAGCAGCAACGACAAGGTTAAGAAGTGGTTAACGGCCGATCCCGTATCGGGCGTTCGGCGGGATTGCGGGCCGGGCGCAGAGGCCTAGCCTGTGGACAGCCGAAGGAGAGCGCCCATGTCGATCGCCGATCCCTCCCTTGCCGCCGCCATGCCGGAGGCGATCCGCCGCTGGCACGCCATTGCCCAGGCGCGCGACGTCGCCGGGCTCGGGACGCTGCTGGCGGACGACGCGGTCTTCGAGAGCCCGGTGGTGCACACGCCCCAGGCGGGCAAGGCCCTGGTGACGCGCTATCTCGCGGCAGCCTTCGACGTCTTGAACAACGAGGCCTTCCACTATCCCGCCCAGTGGTTCGGCGAGACGTCAGCGGTGCTGGAATTCGTCACAGAGATCGACGGCATCACCGTCAACGGCATCGACATGATCAACTGGGACACGGACGGGCGGATCACGCATTTCAAGGTGATGATCCGGCCCCTGAAGGCGATCAACCTCGTGCACGAGAAGATGCGCGAGCGGCTGCTGGCGATGGGGCCGCGGCCCGCCTGAGTGATCAGCGGAGGCAGGCGGTGGGGGCGGAGACCGCCTGGCCGGCCGGGCGGAACTTCAGCACGGTGGAGCCGCCGAGGAGCTGGCCGTTCGGCACCCAGTCACCGGCGACCGTCATGGCCGGCGGGTTGGTGGTGCAGAGGCAGGCGCCGCAGTAGGTCACCGGGCGCGCGCCGAGGGACTGGGCCGGCGACTGGCCGGGCGAGGAGGCCTGGGCAGAGGCGGCGAAGCCCGCGGCGAGGACGAGGGCGGCGGTGGTGGCGCGGATGAGGGACATGGTCTGTCTCCGGGTGGCGGCGCTGGTTTTTCCGGCCGCTGGACGATGAACTTGACCATGGGTCGCGGTGAGGCCGCCGCGGGTTCACGAGCGCGGTGACTTTTTTCGCGAGGGGAGGAGGATCAGCCCGCGGGAGTGGCGCGCCGGCAGGTCGAGGCAGCCTGCAAGGCGGGATCGCGGGGATGGTAGCGGAGCGTGACGCGGTCACCCATGCGGCCAGACGGGCGCCAGTCGCCGGGCATGTTCATCTCCGGCCTGTCCTCGTCGCAGAGGCATCCGGTGCAGTAGAGGACAGGCGTCGCCTGGTGACGCGGCGCGTCGCCGGAAAGGCCCATGGCCCCGGCGATCGCGAAGCCTGCGGCAGCAAGCGTTGACAGTGGCGAGACGGGCATGGGAACGGCCCTCCCGGAGCGTTGACCGCGATGACAACAGCGCGAAAGGGTTAAGGTTCCCTTAAGCCGCTGCGCGTGTGTTGGACATCCCGGCGAGAGGCGCCGTGTCGCCTGGGATCGTCACGAAGAGAGGCCCTGGAGCCACCCACTTGCACATAGGTCGCGTGGAATGGCGGAAAGGTTCAGATCGTCATCGACTGCTGCGAAGACATGAGCGGCTGGACAAAGCCCCACCCTCACCCTCCCCTCTGGCGCGGGGAGGGAGACCACGATGTCCCGCCCTTTTCGGAGCGGTTGGGCCAGGCCCAGCCGTTTCGAAGGTGCCGCGACGCCGAAGTCTCCCTCCCCTCGCCAGAGGGGAGGGTGAGGGTGGGGTATCTTGTCCTGCGCCAACATGAAAAAGCGCGCCGGCGAGGGCGCGCTTTTCTGGTTTTCAGGCTCGGAAAGCGCTCAGCGCAGCTCGGCGCAGAACTTCTGGATCTTCTCGCAGGCGGAGGTCAGCACCTCGGTCGATTCCGCATAGGAGAGGCGGAAGGCCGGGCCGAGGCCGAAGGCCGAGCCGTGGACGATGGCGACGCCCTCGCTCTCGACCAGCTCCATGGCGAAGTCCTCGTCGGTGGCGATCACCTTGCCGGCGGAGGTCTTCTTGCCGATCACGTCCTTGATCGAGGGATAGACGTAGAAGGCGCCCTCGGGCGTCGGGCAGGAGAGGCCCTTGGCCTGGTTCAGCATCGAGACCACGAGGTCGCGGCGCTGCTCGAAGGCCTTGCGGCGGACGGGGATGTAGTCCTGCGTGCCGTTGAGGGCCTCCACCGCCGCCCACTGGGAGATGGACGAGGTGCCCGAGGTCTGCTGGCCCTGGACGAGGTCCATCGCCTTGATCAGGTGCTCGGGGCCTGCGGCGTAGCCGATGCGCCAGCCGGTCATCGAATAGGCCTTCGACGTGCCGTTCATGGTGAGCGTGCGCTCATAGAGCGCCGGCTCGACCTGGGCCGGGGTGGTGAAGGTGAACTCGCCGTAGACGAGGTGCTCGTACATGTCGTCGGTGAGGATCCAGACCTGCGGGTGCTTCAGCAGCACGTCGGTCAGCGCCTTCAGCTCCTCGCGGGTATAGGCCGCACCCGTCGGGTTCGACGGCGAGTTGAAGATGAACCACTTGGTCTTCGGGGTGATCGCCTTGTCGAGCGCCTCGGCGGTGAGCTTGTAGTTGGTCTCCGGGCCGGCCGAGACGAAGGTCGGCGTGCCGCCGCAGAGCGCCACCATCTCGGGATAGGAGACCCAGTAGGGAGCGGGGATCAGCACCTCGTCGCCGGGGTTCAGCGTCGCCAGGAAGGCGTTGAACAGCACCTGCTTGCCGCCGGTGCAGACGATGGCCTGCTGCCACTTGTAGTCGAGGCCGTTCTCGCGCTTGAACTTGGCGACGATGGCCTGGCGCAGCTCGGTAATGCCGGAGACGGGCGTGTACTTGGTCTTGCCCTCGGCGATCGCTTTGACGGCGGCCATCTTGATGTTGTCCGGCGTGTCGAAGTCCGGCTCGCCGGCGGAGAGCGAGATCACCTTCTTGCCCTGCGCATTCAGGTCACGGGCCTTCTGCGCCATGGCGATGGTGGCGGAAGGCTTCACGCGCTTCAGGGCGTCGGCAAGAAAGGCCATCGGTCGACTCCGTCGAGTTTGAAAATCCCCGAAGGCGCGTTATGACCACGGCAATCCTATTCCGCGGCGCCTCGGCGTTCCGGCGGGACGTTTAGTCGCGCCGCAGAGGGCGAACAAGCGAAAAACATTCATAGAAGCCATCATCCTGGAGGGACCCCGTGACCACCATCCCCAAGACCTCGCGCCGCAGCGTCGTCCTCGGCCTCGGCGCGCTCGGTGCCGCGCCGGCACTCATCCGCTCCGCCTCGGCCCAGACCTGGGCGCCGAGCAGGCCGGTGAAGCTCGTCGTCGCCTATCCGGCCGGCGGCCCGACCGACGGTATCGCCCGCATCGTGGCGCAGGACCTGTCGACGAGCCTCGGTCAGCAGGTGGTGGTGGAGAACGTCGGCGGCGCCTCCGGTGCCATCGGCACGCGCCAGGTGGCGAGGGCCGATGCGGACGGCCACACGATCACCTTCGGCAACAACCAGACCCACGGGAACAACATGTTCCTGATGAAGGAGCCGGGCTACGACGCGGTGAAGGACTTCGCGCCGCTGGCCGGCGCCGGCGCCTTCGAGCACATCTTCGTCGTCAAGAACGACCTGCCGGTGAAGACGATCCCCGAGCTGATCGCGCTGGCGAAGTCCAAGCCCGGCGAGCTCAACTACGGCTCGACCGGCGTCGGCTCGGGCTCGCACCTGTCGACCGAGCTGTTCATGGTGCGCACCGGCATCAAGATGACGCACGTGCCCTATCGCGGCGCGGCGCCGCTGGTGCAGGACATCGTCGGCAACCGCATCGACGTGGCCAATTCCACCATGGCCAGCGTCTTCACGCAGATCCAGGCCGGCACGCTGCGGGGCATCGCCATCGGTTCGCCGAAGCGCAATCCGCAGCTTCCCGACGTCGCGACGCTGCGCGAGCAGGGCGTGACCAATGCCGACGCCGAGAGCTGGACCGGCTTCTTCGCCCCCGTCGCGACGCCGCAGCCGGCCCTCGACCGCCTGTCGCGGGAGATTCTCGCCTCCCTCGCCAAGCCGCCGGTGGTGGAGGCCATCACCAAGCTCGGCTTCACCATCACGGCGCGCGACCCCGCCGCGTTCCGGCCCTACCACGCCCAGGAGATGCAGACCTGGGCGGAGATCATCCGCGCCGCCAACATCCAGCCCTCGGGCTGAGACGCGGCGTTTCCGGAATCTTCAGACCGCCGTGGCTTGATGCGGGCGCGCCGCCGGTTGCGCCCGCAGCGAGGCCGGCCCTGTCGACGAGGTTCCGGTGAGCATCACCCCCGCATCCGCACTCGCGCCTCAGCGCCTTCCCGCCGTTCGGGCCGTCATCGCTTCCATGGGGCGGCCGGCCGTCGCGATCTGGGGGACGGTCGCCGTCCTCGCCCTTCTCGTGGCGGTGACCTATCCGCTGGCGGGCCTGAGGCTGTCGCTGCGCGACGTGGCGCTGAACGCCGGCCTCTCCGCCGTGCTGCTGGCGGGGGCCGCCTACTACACCGTCCTGCGGCCCGACGAGCGTATCGCGCGGCTGCTGCATGCGACGCCGCAATTCGTGCTCATGACCTTTCTCGGCGGCGCGCTGTCCTATGCCGCCATGGCGACGAACCTGCCGCTGTGGGACGCGACGTTCGACGCCATGGACAAGGCGATCGGCTTCGACTGGCCGGCGCTCCTCGCCTGGACCGGTCGGCACCCCGATCTCGCCTTCGCCCTGAAGCTCGCCTATGCCTCCATGCTGCCGCAGATGGCGCTGGTCATCGTGGCGCTCGTCACCGTGCGCGCCTTTTGCGAGCTCGACCGCTTCGTCCTCGCCTTCGGCCTCGCGGCGCTGATGACCATGGCGATCTGTGCCGTGACGCCCGCGCTCTGCGCCGGCTATTTCTACCGTGACGCCGTCGCGACCCAGCCGCATCTGGGGCTGACCTGGAACTCGGTCGCCCACGTGCTGGCGCTGCGGTCGGGCGAGATGACCTTCGTCTCCATGGCGACGGCCGAGGGCATCGTCACCATGCCGAGCTTCCACACGGTGTGCGCCGTCCTCTTCGCGGTGGCGCTCTGGCCCGTGCGTTGGCTGCGCTGGCCGGGCCTGGCGCTCAACCTCGCCATGCTGGCGGCGACGCCGATCATCGGCGGGCATTACCTCGTCGATCTCTTCGCCGGCCTCGCGGTGGCGCTCGCCGCGCGCTGGCTCGCCGTCCGGCTGATCCCCTCGGCAGCGGCCGGAGACGTCCGCTCCGCCGGCTGACTTCCCGCGGTGCCTTCGCTACAAGGCAGGCATGAGCCTCGTCCTCCACGCCATGCAGCGGTCGGCCAATTGCTACAAGGTGCGCCTCCTCCTGGCGCATCTGGGCACGCCCTTCGTGCTGAAGGACGTCGATATCCTGCGCGGTGATACGCGCACGCCCGCCTTCCTGGCGATGAACCCGCTCGGACGGGTGCCTGTGGTCCAGCTCGGCGATGCGACCGTCCTCGTCGAATCCAACGCCATCCTCATGTATCTCGGCGAGGGAACGCACTTTGTCCCGGAGGACAAGGTCGAGCGCGCCGTGATGATGCAATGGCTGTTCTTCGAGCAGAACGCCCACCACCCCTCCATCGGCGAGGCGCGGTTCTGGATGTCGCTCGTGCCCGGAGGTCGGGAGCTGAAGCGGGACCTGATCGACGACTGGATGGAGCGGGCGGAGGCAGCCCTCTCGCGGATGGAGACTCAGCTGGCCAAGACCCCCTTCATCGCCGGCGAGCACCTGACGCTCGCCGATCTCGCGCTCTATGCCAACACCCATCTCGCCCATGAAGCCGACATGGATCTCGCCCTGTTTCCCGGGGTGAGGGACTGGGTCGGCAGGATCGCGGCCCTGCCGGGCCATGTCGGTATGGACTGGCGGCCGGCGGCCCTCGCGACGGCGGGCGCGTCATGACGGTCCGGGTCCAGCGCGAGGATTTCGACCTCGGGGCCGAGGTCAAGCGGCTCACCGCCGGGCGGATCGAGGTCGGCGCGGTCGCGACCTTCACCGGGCTGTGCCGCGGGCAGACCGGCTCCACCACCGTCGGCGCCATGACGCTCGAGACCTACGAGGCGATGGCGCTCGCCGAGTTGCAGCGGATCGAGGACGAGGCGCGGGCGCGCTGGCCGCTGACCGACGTGCTCGTGGTGCATCGCTTCGGGCGGATGGAGCCCGGCGACAACATCGTGCTGGTGGTGACGCTGTCGGAGCACCGCCAGGCGGCCTTCGCCGCCGCCGAGTTCATCATGGATTTCCTGAAGACGCGGGCGCCGTTCTGGAAGTTCGAGGAGACCGGCGGGGAGGGCGGCTGGGTCGCCGCCAAGGACGTCGACGACGCGGCGGCCGACCGCTGGTCACAAGACTGAGCCAAGCCGTCGGGCGGCTCACAAAGGCCGCTTCGAACGTCGCCGCTAAAGTGCTATGGCATCCCCCATGCGCTTCCCCCCATCGTTCCTGGACGAGATCCGGCAACGCCTCCCGGTGTCGGAGGTGGTGGGAAAACGCGTCAAGCTGAAGAAGCAGGGGCGCGAGTGGCGCGGCCTTTCGCCCTTCAACGCCGAGAAGACGCCGTCCTTCTACGTCAACGACCAGAAGGGCTTCTACCACTGCTTCTCCTCCGGCAAGCACGGCGACCAGTTCCGCTTCCTGATGGAGACGGAGGGGGTGAGTTTCCCCGAGGCGGTGGAGCGGCTGGCGGGGGAGGCGGGCCTCGCCCTGCCGAAGGTCTCCGTGGAGGAGGTCCAGCGCGCCGAGAAGGCCAAGACCCTCTACGACGTGATGGAGCTCGCCGCGAAGTTCTTCGAGGCGCAGCTGCAGGATCGCGCCGGCGCCAAGGCGCGCGGCTACCTCGCCGGGCGCGAGCTGCGCGCCCCGACCCAGGTCAAGTTCCGCATGGGCTATGCGCCCGCGGCGCGCTTCGCCCTCAAGGAGCATCTCGGTGCCAAGGGCGTCTCCGTCGCCGACATGATCGCGACGGGCCTGCTCGTGCACGGCGACGACATCCCCGTGCCCTACGACCGGTTCCGCGACCGCGTCATGTTCCCCATCACCGACCTGCGCGGCCGGGTGGTGGCCTTCGGCGGCCGGGCGCTCGAAAAGGACGTGCCGGCCAAGTACCTCAACTCGCCGGAGACCGACCTCTTCCACAAGGGGTCGCTCCTCTACAACGCCTTCGCCGCGCGCGAGGCCGCCCACAAGACCAGCCGTGTCATCGCGGTCGAGGGCTATGTCGACGTCATCGCCATGGTGATGGCCGGCTTCGGCGAGACGGTGGCCCCGCTCGGCACGGCGCTGACCGAGGGCCAGCTGGACCTCCTCTGGAAGATGGCGCCGGAGCCGGTTCTGCTGTTCGACGGGGACAAGGCCGGCCGGCGCGCCGCCTACCGCGCCATCGACATCGCCCTGCCGCTGCTGAAGCCCGGCCGCAGCCTGCTCTTCGCCGCGCTGCCCGAGGGCCAGGACCCGGACGATCTCATCCGCTCCTCCGGCCGCGAGGCGATGGACGCTGTGCTGGCGCAGGCGCAGCCGCTGGCGAGCATGCTCTGGCAGCGCGAGACCGAGGCCGGCGTCTTCGGCACGCCGGAGAAGCGCGCGGCGCTCGAGGCCCGCTTCGCCGAGGTGGTGGCGACGATCGGCGACGAGAACGTGCGCAGGCATTACCGCGACGACGTGTTCGGCCGGCTGTCCGACCTGTTCCGGCCGATGCAGCGCGAGCGGCGCGCCGGCGGGCAGGGCGGAGGGGCCAGGGGCGGCGGCCGCGGCTTCTCGCCCTTCGCCGTGCCGGACCACCGGCCCTCGCCGGCGCTCGCCTCCAGCGCGCTCGTGCGGGGTCCGCGCGCCGCACTGCCGCTCAGGGAAGCGCTGATCCTCACGGCTCTCCTCAACCATCCCTGGCTGATCGACGGGCAGGAGGAGGACATCGCCGCCCTCGACCTCCGCCACCCGCAGGCGGAAACCCTCAAGACGGCGCTGCTCGACGTCCACGCCCAGGGCGTCGACGGCGAGGAGGAGGCCTACCGCGCGGCGCTGGCGGCGGACGGGCATGGCCCGCTGGTGGACCAGGTGCGTGCCACGGTGTCGACGGGGGCGGTGTGGGGCGCCATGCCGGGTGCGGCAAAAAGCGACGTCGAAGTGACGTTCGGCCAGCTCATGGCCTTGCATCGCAAGAAGCAAGCGCTAATTAAGGAAATCCGGGATGCCGAGCGAGCCTTCGGCGACGACCCGACCGAAGCAAACGAACACTGGCTTCTCGACGCCAAGCGGCGGGAGGCGGAGCTCGTGGGGACCGAAGCCCTGGTGGAGGGCTTCGGGTCGCAATCCGGGCGGGGAGGTCGCAGCGCTTGACTCGTATCGGCACATGGAAGGGATCAGGGCCGCGCAGCGCAAGCGATGCGGCAGGCCATGGTTCACCGTGTCTTAAGGACGAAGGCCTTAGGGCGGGGATGTCGGAATTGACGGGGGCGCGCTGAAGAGCGAGCGCAGCCCCTTTTTTGGCGTTGAGGCGGGCCTTGAACCCGTCGCCGGCGCGTCATGCGGACCGCTTGCGGTTCGTGAGCGATGGACGGTCTAGATGGCAACGAAGGCAACCGAGAAACCGGAAGGTGCGGACCAGGAGACCGAGGGCCCCGACGGCCCCCTCCTGGACCTCTCCGATGCCGGCGTCCGGGCGATGATCAAGCGCGCGAAGAAGCGCGGCTATGTGACCATCGACGAGATCAATGCCGTCATGCCTGCGGCCTCGTTCACCTCGGACCAGATCGAGGACATGAACGCCATGCTCTCGGAAATGGGCATCAACGTCGTCGACAATGACGATGCCGCCGAGGACGGGGAGGGCGAGGAGCAGCCGGAGGCCGACGAGCCGGACGGCGAGCTGCAGGAGGCCTCTCCGCGCGCCGTGGTGAAGTCCGAGCGCGCCTCCGAGCCGCTCGACCGCACCGACGACCCCGTGCGCATGTACCTGCGCGAGATGGGCTCGGTGGAGCTGCTCTCCCGCGAGGGCGAGATCGCCATCGCCAAGCGCATCGAGGCCGGCCGCGAGGCGATGATCGCAGGCCTCTGCGAGAGCCCGCTGACCTTCCAGGCCATCATCATCTGGCGCGACGAGCTCAACGAGGGGAAGATCTACCTCCGCGACATCATCGACCTCGAGGCGACCTATGCCGGCCCCGACGCGAAGAACGCGCCGATGGTGACCGAGGGCGAGGCGCCGATCGCCCCCCAGGCCGAAGGCGAGGGCGAAGGCCTGCCGCCGGGCGTCACCGAGGGCGACCTCGACGAGGACGACATGGAGAACGCCGTGTCGCTCGCCGCCATGGAGGCGGAGCTGAAGCCGAAGGTGCTCGAGATCTTCGACACCATCGCCGACGAGTACAAGAAGCTCCGTCGCCTGCAGGACCAGAACGTCGAGAACCGGCTCAACGACACCAAGCTGTCGCCGAGCCAGGAGCGCCGCGCCAAGAAGCTGCGCGAGGACCTGGTCGACCATGTCAAGTCGCTGTCGCTCAACACGGCGCGCATCGAGGCCCTGGTCGAGCAGCTCTACGACATCAACAAGCGCCTCGTCGGCTACGAGGGGCGCCTCCTGCGCCTCGCCGAGAGCTACGGCGTCGACCGCATGTCCTTCCTGAAGGAATACCAGGGCTCCGAGCTCGATCCGAACTGGATCCGGCGCGTGGCCTCTCTGGGCGCGCGCGGCTGGAAGAGCTTCGTCGCCGAGGAGAAGGAGACGGTGAAGGAGATCCGCGCCGAGATCCAGGCGCTGGCCACCGAGACGGCGCTGGAGATCGGCGAGTTCCGCAAGATCGTCCAGATGGTGCAGAAGGGCGAGCGCGAGGCCCGTCAGGCCAAGAAGGAAATGGTGGAGGCGAACCTCCGCCTCGTCATCTCCATCGCCAAGAAGTACACGAACCGCGGTCTGCAGTTCCTCGACCTCATCCAGGAGGGGAACATCGGCCTGATGAAGGCGGTCGACAAGTTCGAATACCGCCGCGGCTACAAGTTCTCGACCTATGCCACCTGGTGGATCCGGCAGGCGATCACCCGCTCGATTGCCGACCAGGCCCGCACCATCCGCATTCCCGTGCACATGATCGAGACGATCAACAAGATCGTGCGCACGAGCCGGCAGATGCTGCACGAGATCGGCCGCGAGCCGACCCCGGAGGAGCTCGCCGAGAAGCTCGGCATGCCGCTGGAGAAGGTCCGCAAGGTCCTGAAGATCGCCAAGGAGCCGATCTCCCTCGAAACGCCGATCGGCGACGAGGAGGATTCACACCTCGGCGACTTCATCGAGGACAAGAACGCGATCCTCCCCATCGACGCGGCGATCCAGTCGAACCTGCGCGAGACCACGACGCGCGTGCTCGCCTCGCTCACGCCGCGCGAGGAGCGCGTGCTGCGCATGCGCTTCGGCATCGGCATGAACACCGACCACACGCTCGAAGAGGTCGGCCAGC
>LNFH01000422.1 GCA_001464235.1 Rhizobiales bacterium Ga0077556
ATTCCGCGAGAACGAGGACGCCAGCTACTCCGCCATGGAGCCGGCGCCGGGCTATGTCCTCGTCCGCGCGCCCGATGGCATCGACCGCGTGCCGAACGCCCGCGACGCCTTCGGCGACTGGGTCATGCGCCGGCCGGGCGGCGAGATCGTCTGCCGTGTGCACCTCTCCGACCGCCCTCCTCCCGGCGGACAGGAGAGCTATGCGGTGCGGGTGACGGCCCAGGGCTGCCAGGCCGCCGTGACGCGGCTGAGGCTCGCCTCCTGGCGGATCGAGGCGCCGAAGCTCGTGCTCTACGGCCTCGACGGCAACAGCCTCTCCTTCCTGCTGACGGCCGGCGGCTTCGCCAAGGACCCGGCCGAGGGCGGGCGCCCCCTCGTCCTCGAACGGGCGCGTCGGCCATGACCGCCGTACGGCTCACGCCCGAGACGCTCGCCCGGCGCATCGCGCAGGGCCGCGGCGCGGGCGAGGCCGACCTCGTCATCCGCAACGTCCGCCTGCTCGATCTCGTCACCGGCAATCTCTTCGTCACCGACATCGCCATCTGCGGCGACACCATCGTCGGCACCTATGGCGGCTACCGGGGGCTGCGCGAGATCGACGGCCGCGGCCGCATCGCCGTGCCCGGCTTCATCGACACCCATCTCCATGTGGAGAGCTCGCTCGTCACGCCGATGGAGTTCGACCGCTGCGTCACACGCCACGGCGTCACTACCGCCATCTGCGATCCGCACGAGATCGCCAACGTGCTGGGACCTGCCGCCATCGCCTACATGCTGGAGGGCGCCGGGCGCACGGTGATGGACCTCAGGGTACAGCTCTCGTCCTGCGTGCCGGCCACGCATCTGGAGACGGCCGGCGCGCGGCTCGGCGTCGAGGATCTCGTCGCCTGGCGCGACCATCCGAAAGTCATCGGCCTCGCCGAGTTCATGAACTTTCCCGGCGTGGTCCACGGCGACGGCGAATGCCTCGCCAAGATCGCCGCCTTCTCCGACCGTCACATCGACGGCCATGCGCCGCTGCTCGGCGGGCTCGATCTCAACGGCTATGTCGCCGCCGGCATCCGCACCGACCACGAGACGACGACCACGGACGAGGCGCTGGAGAAGATCCAGAAGGGCATGACCGTGCTCATCCGCGAGGGGTCGGTGTCGAAGGACCTGCACGCCCTCGCGCCGCTCCTGACGGTCGCGACCTCGCCCTTCCTCGCCTTCTGCACCGACGACCGCAACCCGCTCGACATCGCCGAGGAAGGCCATCTCGACTTCCTGATCCGCACCGCCATCAGTCTCGGCGTGCCGCCGCTCGCCGCCTACCGCTCGGCTTCGCTGACCGCCGCCACCGCCTTCGGCCTCAGGGACCGCGGCATGATCGCGCCGGGCAAGCGCGCCGACATCGTCCTCCTCGACGACCTCGAGGCCTGTGCCGTCTCCGACGTCGTCGCCGGTGGTGTGCTGGTCGGTCCCGAGGCCTATGAGGGCCGGCAGCCGGTCGCCCCGGTCGGGCTCGACAGCATGAAGGCGCGGCATGTTTCGGCGGCCGATTTCGTCGTACCGGCGCGGGGAGCCAGAACCCCCGTCATCGGCGTCATCCCCGGCAAGATCATCACCGAGCACCTCACCATGGACCTGCCGGTCGTGGGCGGGGCCATGCAGCCCGATCTCGACCAGGATGCGGTGAAGGTCGCCGTCGTCGCCCGCCACGGCATCAACGACAATATCGGCCGCGGCTTCGTCCACGGCTTCGGCCTGAAGCGCGGCGCCATCGCCTCTTCCGTCGGCCACGACAGCCACAACATCTGCGTCGTCGGGGTCGATGACACGGACATGGCGACGGCGGTGAACAGGCTGGTCGCCATCCGCGGCGGCTTCGTGGTGGTTGAGGGCGGCCGGGTCCTCGCCGAACTCGCCTTGCCCATCGCCGGGCTGATGAGCGACCGCCCCTTCGAGGAGCTGATCCAGCCGCTTAGGGACCTGCGCGCCGCGGCGACCGGCCTCGGCGTGGTGCTGGCCGAACCCTTCCTGCAGGTCGCCTTCCTGCCGCTGCCGGTCATCCCGCACCTGAAGATCAGCGACCGCGGCCTCGTCGACGTCGATCGCTTCCAACTGATCGGGTGAGCTGAGAAAACGGGTGCAGAGATCGGGTGTCGGGCCGGCCCCGCCCCTGTCACGAGGGGTCATGGAGACCCTGCCCATGACCGAACCCACCTCGCCCTCCCCCTTCGCCCGCCTCATCGCCACGGCGGGCCTCGTCCAGGCCGCCGACCAGATCGCGCTCGCCGCCCTCCCCGTCACCGCCGTGCTCGTGCTCGGGGCGGGGCCGGGCCTCGTCGGCGCGCTGGTGGCGGCGCAGACCGCCGCATGGCTCCTCGTCTCGCTGCCCGCCGGGGTGATCGTCGACCGGCTGCCGCGCCGGACCGTGCTTCTCACGGCCCTGGCCCTCGCCTTCGTCGGGGCACTGGCGGCGCTGGCCGCCGCGGCGCTGGAACTGGTGCCGCTGCTGGGCGCCGCAGCCTTCCTCTCGGCGGCGGGCACCGTCACCTTCGTCCTCGTGCAGATCGGGCTGGTGCCGGAGATCGTTCCTACGTCAGGGCTGCCGAAGGCCAATGCGCGGATCGAGCTGATGCGGGCCATGGCGAGCACCGCCGCGCCCTTCGTGGTCGGCTTTCTCGCCACGCGCCTGTCGCCGCTCGCCGGCTATCCGCTGGCGGCGCTCCTGGCCCTCGCCGCCCTCCTCTGCGCCGCGACCCTGCGCTTCGAGGCGCGGCCGGCTCCTGCCGCAAGGCCCCCCGTTCTCACGGCCATCGCCGAGGGGGCCCGCTTCGTCGCCGCCGACCCGCTGCTGCGCGCCATCGGCCTCTGCGCGATCTTCTGGAACTTCGCCTTCATCGCGCTGCTCGCGGTCTTCGTGCCCTTCGCGCTGACCTGGCTCGGCACGGACGCGGCCGGCGCCGGCCTCGCCCAGGGGATCAACGGGCTCGGGATGATCGCAGGCGCCGCGGCGGCGCCCTTCATCTTCGCGCGGGTGCAGCCGCGCGCCGTGCTGCTGTTCGGCCCGCTCTCGTCAGCCCTCGGCGCGGTGCTGATGGCGCTGTCGCCGTCCTTCGGCGGCCTCGCCATGGCGGCGCTCGCCTTCGGCCTGATCGGCTTCGGCCCCATGCTCTGGCTGGTGATGCAGACCTCCGTGCGCCAGATCGTCACCCCGCCGGCGCTGATGGGGCGCGTCACCGCGACCATCCAGGTGGCGATCTACGGGGTGAGGCCGCTGGGGGCGCTCGCAGGCGGCGGTGTCGCGGAGATTTTCGGCCTGGAAGCCGCGCTCGGCCTCGTGGCAGGTGCCTTCGCACTCTCGGCACTGGTCTCGCTCGCCTCGCCGCTCGCCCGCCTTGCGACCATGCCGGCTCGCGCGTCGGCGGCAAGCGGGCTATGACCATCTGGCGCTTGGCGGTGCCGGCCCTATACCCTAAGACACCGCCATCATTCGCTTGAGGATCATGTCCATGGCCGTCGCCGCGCTCACCCCCGCCTCCGGCTCCTACGTGAAGGACAACGAGGAGTTCAACTGGGAAGACCCGCTGAACCTCGACGGTCTCCTCACCGAAGAGGAACGGATGGTCCAGGAGACCGCCCGCACCTATTGCCAGGAAAAGCTGCTGCCGCGCGTCACCTCCGCCTTCCTCGACGAGCGGTTCGACCGCGAGATCATGACGGAAATGGGCGAGCTCGGCCTCCTCGGCTCGACGCTTCCCTCCGAATATGGCGGCGCCGATCTCGGCTACGTCGCCTACGGGCTCATCGCCCGTGAGGTGGAGCGCGTCGATTCGGGCTATCGCTCGGCCTGCTCGGTGCAGTCGTCCCTCGTGATGTACCCGATCTACGCCTATGGCTCGGAGGAGCAGCGCCGGAAGTACCTGCCGAAGCTCGCCTCCGGCGAGTGGGTCGGCTGCTTCGGCCTGACCGAGCCCGACGCCGGTTCGGACCCGGCCGGCATGAAGACGCGCGCCGTGAAGGTGGACGGCGGCTACGTGCTCAAGGGCTCGAAGATGTGGATCACCAACTCGCCGATCTCGGATCTGGCGGTGGTCTGGGCCAAGACGGACGAGGCCATCCGCGGCTTCGTCGTCGAGCGCGGCATGAAGGGCTTCTCCACCCCGAAGATCGAGGGCAAGATCTCGCTGCGCGCCTCGATCACCGGCGAGATCGTGCTGGACGACGTCTTCGTGCCGGCCGAGAACATGCTGCCCAACGCCAAGGGCCTGTCGGGCCCCTTCGGCTGCCTCAACCGCGCCCGCTACGGCATCGCCTGGGGCGCCATGGGCGCGGCGGAAGATTGCTGGCACCGCGCCCGCCAGTACACCCTCGACCGCAAGCAGTTCGGCAAGCCGCTCGCCGCCACCCAGCTCGTGCAGAAGAAGCTCGCGGACATGCAGACCGAGATCACGCTCGGCCTGCACGGCGCGCTGCGCCTCGGCCGGCTGATGGAGGACCATTCCTTCGCGCCGCAGGCCATCTCGCTGATGAAGCGCAACAATTGCGGAAAGGCCCTCGACATCGCCCGCATGGCCCGCGACATGCACGGCGGCAACGGCATCTCGGCCGAGTACCACGTCATCCGCCACATGGTGAACCTCGAGACGGTCAACACCTACGAGGGCGCCCACGACGTGCACGCGCTGATCCTCGGCCGCGCCCAGACCGGTATCCAGGCGTTCTTCTGAGCCCAGGCGGCCTTTTCACCGACGCAGAGCCCGGCCATCGCGCCGGGCTTTTGCTTATGGGGCGGGAGTGACCCGCGAGACGTGACGCCCGTCGCTCCCGGGCGCCGGAGAAAGGAGCCCGGGAGCGCCTCATGCGGAGACCAAGGAGCGTCTGGCGGAGATTCGCGACGATAACGGCTCGTCGCCTTCTCACCGTCTCTGCGGGCGGGCGTTGGGCTCGGTCTGGATCGAGGTCAGATAGGCCACGATGGCCGCGGCACGCTCGGCCGAGAAGGTGAACTCGGGCATCGCCGGATGGCCCGACGTGAAGCCTTCCGCGAGCGCCTCCTCCAGCACGTCGACGGGATAGCGCTTCGACAGCTCCCGGAACAGCGGCGCGTTGGGGTAGGGGCTCGCATCCGTCCTCCCGACCGCATGGCAGAGGGCGCAGTGCTGGCGCACCAGCGTCTCGCCGCGCTGGATCAGCACACGCTGGCTCTGGGCGACGACGTCACCGGCACCCCCCGCCATGAGGGCGAGCGCGAGGAGAGCGGGCAGCAGACGGCGGGACGACATGAGGCCTCCGGGCATTCCATAAGGCATGGTCCCATGCCCGCATCCCGCGCACCTTGCGGTCGATCAACCCGCCAGGGCAACCAGTTCCCGCGTCAGGCTGGAAGCGGGATCGGCAAAGGGGCCGATCACCGTGAAATGGTTGGCCCCGGGGACGACGATCTCCCTGGTCTCGGCGCCGAGCGCGCCCCAGCACTCGCGGAGCGTGCGGGTCTGGCGGTGATATTCGGCGGATTCCTCGCCTCCCACCACCGCCGTCACCTTCAGTCCCTTCGGCGGCGTCCAGACGAGCGGCGACAGCGCTGCCGCCTCCCCCGCATCCATGCCCATGGCCTTGTTGACAAAGGTCGGGACCAGGGGCGCCAGGTGGAACAGCCCGGAGACCGGCATGGCGGCGGCCACGATGTCGACCGGCTCGCCGATGCGAGTCCAATCGGCAGCGGCCATGCAGGCGGCGAGGTGGCCGCCGGCGGAATGGCCGAACGGCAGGATGCGGCGGCCGGTCCGCTCGCGCAGCACCCGGATACAAGCGATGACGTCATCGACAATCTTCGCGAGCTTCACCTGCGGACAGAGATCGTAGCTCATCACCGCAACGTCGAGGCCGTGGGCATTGGCCCCCGCCGCCATGTGACTGAAGGAGGTCTTGTCGAGGGCCTGCCAGTAGCCGCCGTGGATGAAGAGGGCGATCGGCGCACCGGCCCGCGGCGCCGCGGCGGGGAAGAGGTCGTAGCGGTGGCGCTCGCCGGTGCCATAGGCCTGGTCGAGGGCGGCGTCCGGCCGCGCGGCCCGGAAGGCGGCGGCATCGCGCGCCCAGCCGGCCATGACGGCAGGATGGTCCGGCACCATGGCGCGGTTGTTGTACTGGGCGTCGAGGTCGATGGGCGTCATGGCATGTCCGAGGGCGAAGATCGGCGCAGCGGAGCCCGGAGCCGCGCCAGCGTCAAGGCCGCCGGCACCGGGCAGCTCCGCGGTTGACCGGCGGCGGGCCAGGGACTAGGCCTCGCGCTCGCAAGACGAGGGTCCGGCCATGGTCTCCATCAAGCAAAAGGCGGCGCTGGCCTCGATCCTGGTCACGGTGCTGCTCACGGCGGCCAAGGCGGCGGTCGGCCTCGCCAGCGGCTCCATCGCCATCCTCGCCGAGGCGGCCCACGGTCTCGTCGACACCGCGGCCACCGTGCTGACCTTCTATGCCGTGCGCCTCGCGGACAAGCCGCCGGACGAGGATCACCAGTACGGCCACGGCAAGGTCGAATCGATCGCCGCCCTCGCCGAGACGGCCTTCCTCTTCCTGGTCTCCGGCATCGTCGTGACGGAGGCGGTGCGGCGGCTGACGGGCGGCGGCCATCCGGTCGAGGTGACGCCGATCATGGCGGGCCTCATGGTCGGCGTCATCGCCGTGGACTACTGGCGGGTGCGCATCATGCGCCGCGTCGCGAAGGAGACCGGCAGCCACGCGCTCGAATCCGGCGCGCTGCACTTCGCCGCCGACATGGCAAGTTCCGCCGTGGTGCTCGCCGGCCTGTTCTTCGTCTGGATGGGCTATCCCATGGCCGACGCGGTCGCCGCCATCGCCGTGGCGATCATCATCTGCGTGATGAGCTGGAACCTCGGCCGCCGCACCATCGACACGCTGATGGACCGGGCCCCGAAAGGCGCGACGGAGGCGGTCATGGAGGCGGTCGGCGCCGTGCCCGGTGTCGTCGGCGTGGACAGCGTCAGGCTGCGCGAGGTCGGCACCGACACGCTGGCCGAGATCACCGTGAAGGTGAACCGGACGCTGCCGCTGGAGCGCGTCGCCGAGATCAAGGCGGCCATCGGGGCTGCGGCCGCCGGCGCCCATGCCGGCACCCTGCCGACGGTGACGACCGAGCCCGTGGCCCTCGACGACGAGACTGTGATGGAGCGGGTTCACCTGACCGCGCGGCGTCACGCGCTCGCCGTCCACCACGTCACCGTGCAGCATCTCGGCGAGCGGCTCTGCGTCGGCCTCGACCTTGAGGTGGACGGCGCGCTGACCCTCGGCGAGGCGCATGACATCGCCAGCCGGCTGGAAGCGGCAATCGGCGGCGAACTGGGCACCGACGTGGAAGTCGAGACCCATATCGAGCCGCTGCAGGTGGAAATGCTGGTCGGAAGCGATGCGGCGCCCGATCAGATCTCGAGGATCGGTGCGGCCCTGGCCGAGCTTGCCGCCGCGACCGGGCACATCACCGACGTTCACAGCGTCCGCGTCCGCGATACCACCCAGGGCCTCGTCGTCACCTACCATTGCCGTGCCGATCCCGCCCTGACCGTCGAGGCGGTGCACGAGGCGGTGGACGCCATCGAGCGCGGCTTCCGCCGCAGCCAGCCGCGGGTCATCCGCGTGGTCGGCCATACCGAGCCGGTCCGCGCTGACCTTAAAGGTCGCGGAGGGGCCATCGACGGCATCAAGGAACAGGTCATGCGCAGCGAACAGGCGACGCCCGTGAAGCTCTCGGACTACCGGGTCGCCGACCACGTGGTGAAGACCGTCCACCTCGACATCGTGCTGCACCCGACGGCCACCCGCGTCGTCGCTGTGCTCGACGTGGAGCCCCATCCGCAGGGGATCGCGGGCGCGCCGCTGGCCTTCGACGGCGACGGGCTGACGCTTGCCGCCATCGCCATCGACGGACGGACGCCGGCGCCGGAGGCCTATGAGGCGACGGCGGACCGACTGGTCATCCACAATCCGCCCGCAGGCCCCTTCCGCCTGACCCTCGAGACGGTCGTGGACCCGCAGGCCAATACCCAGCTGATGGGGCTCTACCGCTCGTCCGGCACCTGGTGCACCCAGTGCGAGGCGGAGGGCTTCCGCCGCATCACCTACTTTCCCGACCGCCCGGACGTGCTTGCCGTCTACACGACGCGGATCGAGGCGGAGAAGAAGGCCGCGCCCATCCTCCTCGGCAACGGCAATCTGGTCGAGGCCGGCGATCTCCCGGGCGGGCGGCACTACGCCGTCTGGCACGACCCGCATCCGAAGCCGAGCTACCTCTTCGCGTTGGTGGGCGGCGACCTCGCGGAGGTCTCCGACACCTTCACCACGCGCTCCGGGCGGGTCGTGAAACTCGGCATCTTCGTCGAGCATGGCAAGGAGGACCGCTGCGCCTATGCCATGGACGCGCTGAAGCGCTCCATGCGCTGGGACGAGGAGGCCTTCGGCTGCGAGTACGACCTCGACGTCTTCAACATCGTCGCCGTGTCCGACTTCAACATGGGGGCGATGGAGAACAAGGGCCTCAACATCTTCAACGACAAGTACGTGCTCGCCCTGCCCGACACCGCCACCGACCAGGACTATGCGGCGATCGAGGCGATCATCGCCCACGAATATTTCCACAACTGGACCGGCAACCGCATCACCTGCCGCGACTGGTTCCAGCTCTGCCTGAAGGAAGGCCTCACCGTCTTCCGCGACCAGGAATTCTCCGGCGACATGCGCTCGCGGGCGGTGAAGCGCATCGCCGACGTGCGGCTGCTGAAAAGCCACCAGTTCGCCGAGGACGCGGGGCCGCTTTCGCACCCCGTCCGGCCGGAAACCTATCACGAGATCAACAACTTCTACACGGCGACGGTCTACGAGAAGGGGGCGGAGATCATCCGCGCCCTGAAAGTGCTGATCGGCCCCGAGGCCTTCCGGCGCGGCATGGATCTCTATCTCGCGCGCCACGACGGCGACGCGGCGACCGTGGAGGACTTCATCGCCTGCTTCGCCGAGGCGAGCGGGCGCGATCTCTCCCAGTTCTTCCTCTGGTACCGGCAGTCAGGGACGCCGCAGGTCGCGGTCGCCACCCGCCACGATCCCGTCGCCGGCACCTTCACCGTGGAGCTGAAACAGACCCATCTGCCGACGCCCGGCCAGGATGGGAAGCAGCCGATGGTCATCCCGCTCGCCTTCGGGCTGATCGGGCCGGACGGCGCGGAGCGCTCCCTGTTCACCGAGGACGGCAAGGCCGTGCCCGGCGTCATCGCCCTCGACGCGGCCCAGAAGAGCGTCACCTTCTCGGGGCACCCGACGCGCCCGGTTCTCTCTATCAACCGCGGCTTTTCCGCCCCCGTGGTGCTGAAGACCGACCTGACCGCCGCCGACCTCGGCTTCCTCGCCCGCCACGACGGCGACGCCTACAACCGCTGGCAGGCGATCCAGACGCTGGCGACCGACCATCTGGTGGCCGCGAGCCGCAAGGGCGCCGCGGCGAGCGGCGGTGCCGAGATCCTCGGCGAAGCCCTCGCCACGGTCCTCGCCGACGCCGAGCGTGACCCGGCCTTCGCGGCGCAGGCGCTGACGCTGCCCTCCGAGTCCGACATCGCCCGCGAGCTCGGCGCCGAGGTCGATCCCGACGCCGTCCTCGCCGCGCGCCGGGCCCTCCGGCTCGCCGTCCGCACCCGCCTCGACGCGGCGCTGTCCGACGCGCTGACGCGCTTCGCCACGCCCGGCCCCTACACGCCGGACGCCGCCTCGGCCGGACGCCGGGCCCTGTGCAACGTCGCGCTCGACCTGTGGGCCTCGGGCGGCGAGGCGGAGCGCCTCGCGACCGTCGCCGCCCGCCACCGCGATGCCGACAACATGACCGACCGCTTCGCCGCGCTGGCGGTGCTCGCCCAGCACCCCGGCGCCGACCGCGAGGCGGCGCTCGCCGCCTTCCGCGAACGCTACCGGGCCGACGCGCTGATCCTCGACAAGTGGCTGGCCCTCCAGGCGGCGATCCCCGAGGCGGGCACCCTCGACCGCGTGAAGGCCCTGCTCGCCGATCCCGCCTTCGCCATGACCAATCCGAACCGCCTGCGCGCCCTCGTCGGCAGCTTCGCCAGCGGCAACCAGACCCAGTTCAACCGGCCGGACGGGGCGGGCTACGCCTTCCTCGCCGAGGTGGTCGTCGCCACCGACCCGCGCAACCCGCAGGTGGCGGCCCGCCTGCTCTCGGCCTTCCGCAGCTGGCGGGCGCTGGAGCCCGGCCGGCGCGCCCGCGCCCGCGAGGCGCTGGAGCGTGTCGCGGCCACCGCGACGCTGTCGGCCGACGTGCGCGACATCGTCGCCCGGTCGCTGGGATGAGCCGAAGCAAATCTTCCTAGGGCGTTAACCAAAAATTTCCCGACCTGTGATTCGGCGACTCTAGACAGCCCTCCGCCAAATCGCGATTCGGAGGGGCTGGGGCTCGATCTCCGAACGCCAATTCAGAGATTCGACGGGGGTACCGGCGATGGAGCGCAGTTCTGCGCCCAGCGCGGATGCGCTGATTCATGCCTTGAGACTGAACGGGTTCGCCCGCTCCGTCGACGCCTCCTTCGAGTCCTGGCTGGCCCCTTACGAGCCCGCCCTGCGCCGCCTCGTGCCCACGCTGATCATCGCCTTCCTGGTGGTGATGGGGGCCGGCGCGCTCCAGCAGATCCTCAACAGCCGCACCGAGGCCCTCGCCGCCGTCAAGGCCGACCTCGACACCGCCGCAGCCGCCGTCGAGATCGACCTCAACCAGCGCATCGCCACCACCGCCGGCAACGCCGCCGCCGCCGTACAGGCCGCCTTCGACTACACTGCGCCGCGGATCGGCGCCCAGTCCGGCCGGATCATGCTGGCGACGGACCCGGCCGGCACCATCGTCGCCGCCGCACCGGCCGGCGCCCGCGCCCGCTGGCTCGGCCGGCCCCTGCGCGAGGTCTTCGCCGGCGTCCCGCCGACGACGAGCGGCCCCTCTCCCATCCGGCTGTCCACCGCCGAGGACGCCGTCGTCATCGTGCGCCCGCTGGCGGCGCCCCTCGCACAGTTCCTCGTCATGCGCGACACCGACGAGGCGCTCGGCATGTGGGCGCGCAACTCGCTGCTCACCGGCACGCTCTTCGCCACGACGGGGCTGCTTCTCCTCGTCATCGGCCTCGCCTTCCACATCCAGACCATGCGGGCGGCCACCGCCGACATGATCAACCACAATGCGCGCGCCACCATCGACGCGGCGCTGGAGAGCGGCGGCTGCGGCCTGTGGGACTGGGAGATCGGCACCAGCCAGATGTACTGGTCCGCCTCGATGTTCGAAATCCTCGGCATCAAGGGCCGCGAGGGCCTGGTCACCTTCGACGAACTGTTCCCCATCCTCCACCCGGAAGACGGCTATCTCGGCGGCATCGCCGAGCTCACCGACCTCGATCCGCGCAACGCCGTCGACTTCCAGTTCCGCATGCGCCATGCCGACGGCCGCTGGATCTGGCTCCGGGCCCGCGGCCGCGGCCTGACGCTCGCCGGTGTCGCCCATCCCCGCTTCGTCGGCATCGTCGTCGACATCACCGAGCAGCTCGAGCTCGCCGCCCGCAACGCCGCCGCCGACCATCGCATCCGCGAGGCGATCGAGACGATCTCGGAGGCCTTCGTCGTCTGCGACGACCAGAACCGCATCGTCGTGTGCAATTCCAAGTTCCGCGAGCTGAACGGCCTCGCCGACGACGAGGCCCGTCCGGGTGCCGGCTACAACGACGTCCTCGCCGCAGCCGGCGGCGGCGCCAAGATCAAGCAGGGCCACATCCTGCCCACCCACGACCCCGACGGCTCGCGCAACTTCGAGGTCGAACTCGCCGACGGGCGCTGGCTGCAGATCAGCGAGCGGCGCACCCATTGCGGCGGCTTCGTCTCGGTCGGCACCGACATCACTGCGCTGAAGCGCCACGAGTCCCACGTCACCGCCAGCGAGCAGCGGCTGCGGGCGAGCGTCACCGACCTGCAGAAGAGCCAGTACGCGCTGGAGATGCAGACCCAGCAGCTGGCGGAACTCGCCGAGAAATATTCCGAGCAGAAGACCCAGGCCGAGGAGGCGAGCCGCGCCAAGTCGGAATTCCTGGCCCACATGAGCCACGAGCTGCGCACGCCGCTCAACGCCATCATCGGCTTCTCGGAGGTGATGCGCGACGGCCATTTCGGCCCGCTCGGCGCCAAGAAGTACCTCGAATACGTCCGCGACATCCACGCCAGCGGCCATTTCCTCCTCTCGGTCATCGACGACATCCTCGACATGGCGCGCATCGAGGCCGGAAGGCTGTCGCTGGAGCTCGCGCAGACCTGTCTCGAGGAGACGCTGGAGGACACCATGCGCGTCGTCTCCAAGATGGCGGCGGACAAGGAGATCCTGATGGAGGCGGAGGTGCCGGGGGGCATGGACCTCGTCGCCGACCGCCGGGCCATCAAGCAGATTATGCTGAACCTGCTGTCCAACGCGGTGAAGTTCACCCCGCGCGGCGGCATGATCTCGGTCCGCGCCCGCAAGGCCCGCGGCATCATCGCCATCGCCATCGAGGACACCGGCATCGGCATTCCCCGCCACGCCATCAACAAGCTCGGCAAGCCCTTCGAGCAGGTCGAGAGCCAGTTCTCGCGCAACCACCAGGGCTCGGGCCTCGGGCTCGCCATCGCCAAGTCCCTGGCCGAGATGCACGGCGGGTCGCTGCGCATCCGCTCCACCGTCGGTCGCGGCACGACGGTGGTGGTGCGCCTGCCGGTCACCGGCCCGCGGGCCGAGGCCGAGGCCTGAGGGGTCGACGCGGAGCCCTCACCGTCATGCCCGGGCTCGTCCCGGGCATCCACGAATTCTCAAAGGCCGGTGTTCAAGACGTGGATGCCCGGCACGAGGCCGGGCATGACGACGGTGGCTTCTCACAGCGGCCCGACGACGGCGACGAAGGCCTTGCGCACCTGGCGCTGCACCTCCGCCAGATGGGCATCCACCGTGGCGAAATCGGGGAGTTCGCCGGCGCGCGCCAGCAGGCGCTTCAGGCCGGGTGCGGCGGTCTGGGGATCGAAGCCCTCGACGAGGCAGAGCCGCAGGATCTGCGTCAGCCGCTGGTAGAAGCGGCAGGCCGAGCGCAGCACGTCGCCCTCGGTCGGCTTGAGAAGACCCGCCGCAGCCGCCTTGTCGAGCACCCGCACCGTGTTGGTGTCGAGGATCTCCGGATGGCGGCTGCCGTGGACGAGCTGCAGCGCCTGGGCGATGAACTCGATGTCGATGAGGCCGCCGCGGGCATATTTCAGGTCCCAGCGGTTGTCGTCGCCCTTGTCCTCGGCGATCGCCCCGCGCATGTCGACGATGTCGGCGAGCGTCGCCTTGGCCGGCCTGCGGGTGGTGAGGACGCGGCGGATGGCCTCCGTCACCTCCGCCTCGAAGCCGGGGGTCGCGGCGACGACGCGGGCGCGGGTCAGCGCCATGTGCTCCCAGGTCCAGGCCTCCTTCACCTGATAGCTGCGGAAGCCCTCGATATGGGTGGCGACCGGCCCGGAGCGGCCGGAGGGGCGCAGCCTGAGGTCGACGTCGAAGAGCACGCCCTCACTGGTGGGGGCCGAGAGGGCGCTGATGAGCCGCTGGGTCAGGCGGGAGAAATAGTGCCCGCCGCTGAGCGGCCGCGGCCCGTCGGAGGCGCTCTCCTTCGGATCGTGGTCGTAGAGGAGGATGAGGTCGAGGTCGGAGCCCGCGGTCATCTCGCGGCCGCCGAGCTTGCCCATGGCGACGACGGCCGTGCGCATGCCCCGGATGGCGCCGTGGGAAGCGACGATCCAGTCGGTGACCGCCTTGTGCAGCGCCTTGATGAGCTGTTCGGCGAGGCGGGCGAAGGCCTGGCCCGCCGCCTCGGCCGAGACGGTGCCGGCGAGCACGCGCACGCCGGTGAGGAAGAGCTGCTCCTGGCCGAAAATGCGGGCGCGGTCGAGCACGTCCTCGGCGTCGCGCGCCATGGCGAGGGTGGCGGCGAGGCGTTCGGCGAGGTCGGCGTCGGAAGGCAGTTCGCCGAAGAAGGCGGGCTCCAGCAGCGCGTCGAGCACATGGGCGCGGCGACCGAGGAGATCGGCGAGGCGCGGCGCCGACCCCAGGATCTGCGAGATGAGTTCCAGCAGGTCCGGATGGCTGCGCAGGATGGCGAGGAGTTCGATCGGCTGGGAATGGCGGGTCAGCAGCCGGTCGAAGGCGCGCAGGCCGAGATCCGCATCGCCGGTGCGCGAGAGGGCGTCGAGGAGGGCGGGCGCGAGCTCGGCCACCCGATCGCGGGCATCGCGCGCCCGGAGCCCGCCGGATTTCGGCTGCTGCCAGGCCTGAACGGTGGCGACGGCCGCGGCGGGGTCGGCGAAACCGAGATCGGAGAGCGCCGACAGCGTCGTCCCCCGCGGCGGATCGGTGGTGAGGTCCAGCGTGCCCTTGACCTCGGCGAGCGGCGGCAACGCCTCGAAGAGCTTGGCATAGGCCGCCTCGACCGGGCGCAATTCGGCGGTCAGCGCGGCGGCGAAGGCGGCATGGTCACGATAGCCGAGGAACTGGGCGATGCCGGTCACCGCCTCCGTCGTCTCGGGCAGGCTGTGGGTCTGCTCGTCCGCCACCATCTGCAGGCGGTGCTCCACCCGCCGCAGGAACCGGTAGGCGCGCTCCAGCGCGGCCCGCGTCTCCTCGGTGACCCATCCCGCCTCGCGCAGGCGATGCAACCCGGTGACGGTGTCGCGCACCCGCAGCGCCGGGTTGCGTCCGCCGGCGATGAGCTGCTGGGTCTGCACGAAGAACTCGATCTCGCGAATGCCGCCGCGGCCGAGCTTGATGTTGTGACCCTCGACGGCCAGCGCGTCGTGACCGCGGAAGGCGTGGATCTGCCGCTTCATGGCGTGGACGTCGGCCACCGCCGCATAGTCGAGGTACTTGCGCCAGATGAAGGGTTGCATCTCCTTCAGGAACGTCTCGCCGGCAGCGATGTCGCCGGCACAGGGCCGCGCCTTGATGAAGGCCGAGCGCTCCCAGGTCTGGCCGATGGTCTCGTAGTAGTGGAAAGCGGCGGGCGTCGAGATGGCCACCGCCGTGGCGCCGGGGTCGGGCCTGAGACGCAGGTCGGTGCGGAAGACGTAGCCGTCGGCGGTGCGCTCCTGCAGGATCTTCACCAGACGCTGGGTCAGCCGGACATAGGCGGGCTGGGCTTCCTTGCCGGCCGCCATCGGCGCGACGGCGGGGTCGAAGAAGACGATCAGGTCGATGTCGCTGGAATAGTTCAGCTCGAAGGCGCCGTGCTTGCCCATGGCGAGCACGATGTAGCCGGAGCCGACCTCCGCCTGTTTCGGATCGGCGGGCGCCAGAATGCCCTGATCGGCGAGGTCGCGCATCAGATGGGCCACGGCCTCGCAGACGGCGAGGTCCGCCGTCTCGGTGAGGGCCCGCGTCACCTGCTCCAGCGGCCAGACGTCGCCGATGTCGGCGAGCGCCACCAGCAGCGCCACCTGGGCGCGCAACCGCCGGAGCGCCCGCCCCACCCCCTCGTCGCTGCGCGCCTTGCGGCAGGCGGTGACCGCCTCGGCCTTCAGCCGCGCGAAGGCGGCCTCCGGCGGCTCGGTCAGGATGGCGAGGAGATGGGCGGGATCGTGGGTGGCGATGCCGGCGAGGAAGGG
>LNFH01000423.1 GCA_001464235.1 Rhizobiales bacterium Ga0077556
GCCGTCGCCCCCTTCGGAAGGACCGGTGCGGCCGCCAGCCGCGTGGCGAGGCCTGTGGGCGAATCAGACGGGTCGGGCGGGGGCGCTCGGGTCATCGGCCGATCGTGGCAGACGCAGCGCGACCTTTAAACCCGGCCGGTTGTCTTCGAGAACGAGCCGCCCGCCATGCAGGCGGGCCACGGCTGCGGCGAGGCTGAGGCCGAGGCCGGAACCGGGCCGGGAGCGGCTCGTCTCCAGCCGCACGAAGCGGTCGAGCACGCGGCCGCGATCGGCATCGGCGATGCCGGGGCCCCGGTCTGCGATGGTGACGACCGCCTCGCCGTCCTCGGCGGCGACGGCGACGGCGACCTCCCCGCCCTCACCCGTCGCCCCGTATTTCAGCGCATTGTCGAGGAGGTTGGCGACGACCTGGCCGAGCAGTTCACGATTGCCGGTGACGCTCACCGGCGAGGCCGTGACGGTGAGGGTCACGTGGGCCTCCTCGGCCACCGGCTCGTAGAGTTCGGCGACGCCGCGGGCGATCTCGGCGAGGTCGAGGGGCACCATGCCCTCACGCTGGTTGCCCGCCTCGGCGCGGGCGATCATCAGGAGGGCGTTGAAGGTGCGGATGAGGCCGTCGGATTCCTCGATGATGCCGGTCAGGGCGGCGCGATAGGCCTGATCCGAGCCGCCGACCCTGAGCGCCTCCTCCGCCTTGTTGCGCAGCCGCGTCAGCGGCGTCTTGAGGTCGTGGGCGATATTGTCGGAGACCTCCTTCATGCCGGCCATCAGCGCTTCGATGCGGGCCAGCATGTCGTTGACGGAGCCGGCGAGGCGGTCGAGCTCGTCGCGCGAGCCGGCGGTCGGCAGGCGTCCGGTGAGGTCGCCCTCCATGATGCGCCGGGACATCTCGGTCATGGCGTCGACGCGCTTCAGCACGCGGCGCGTGACGAAATAGGCGCCGAGCAGGCCGAGGACGAGCGCCACGATCAGCGACAGACGGAAGCCGCGGCCGAAGATGTCGCGCATGCGGTCGCGCTCCTCCAGGTCGCGGCCGACGAGCAGGCGGAAATTGCCGGGAAGGCCGTAGACCTGGGCGATGGCGCGGTGCGGACTGTCCGTGGTGTCCTCGCCGGCGCGGCGGTAGTCGGTCTCGATCCAGCCCTGGCGAGCGAGCGTCCCGGCGGGCAGTTCGCCGATGTTGCCGGTCAGCGGCACGCCGGCGAAGGTGGTGACGAGGTAGAGCGAGGCGCCGGGGCGATTGCCGCGCTCGTCCACCACCTCGACGAGGCGGCGGATGCCGCCGATGGCATATTGCTCGGCGAGGCCGCGCACCTCCGCCGTGATGGTCTCGGTGAGCTGGTCGGTGAGCTGGCGCTGGGTGGCAAAGCCCAGCCAGCCGATGACGAAGCCGGCGAAGAGCACGAAGATGAAGAGATAGGCCGCGATGATCTTGAACGCGGTCGTCGACAGCAGCGAGCGGAAGCCGGAGATGCGGCGCACGGACCTCGCGGCGGCGGCGCCGGGGGGCGCGGGAGCGGCGGTCACGGGCGCACCGTATATCCCGCGCCGCGGATCGTGTGGATCAGCGGCTTGTCGAAGCCCTTGTCGATCTTGGCGCGCAGCCGCGAGACGTGGACGTCGATGACGTTGGTCTGCGGATCGAAGTGGTAGTCCCAGACGTGCTCCAGCAGCATGGTGCGGGTGACGACCTGGCCGGCGTTCTTCATCAGGAATTCCAGCAGGCGGAATTCGCGCGGCTGCAGGATGATCTCCTCGGCGCCACGGCTGACGCGATGGGAGAGCCGGTCCAGCTCGAGGTCGCCGACGCGGTAGACCGTCTCCGGCGCACCGGTGGTGCGGCGGCGGGAGAGCACCTCGATGCGGGCGAGGAGTTCGGAGAAGGAATAGGGCTTGGGCAGGTAGTCGTCACCGCCGGCGCGCAGGCCCTTCACCCGGTCGTCGACCTGGCCGAGGGCGGAGAGGATGAGCACCGGCGTGTCGCGGCCGGCGGCCCTGAGGTCGGCGATGATCGACGATCAGCACGTCGTAGGGGCCGTCCGAGGCCATGGCGAGCCCGTCCTCGCCGTCGGCGGCGTGGTCGGCCACGTGGCCCGCCTCCCGGAAGGCCTTGACGAGATAGGACGCCGCCTCGCGGTCGTCCTCGATGATCAGAATCCGCATGGAGGGCATGTTACACGGGCTCTCGGGCGCTGTGCGAGACGGGGCCGGCGAAACGACGGAAAAACGGGGCGGCCGGACATGGAGATCCGACCGCCCCGCTCGAGCAGATCCAGGCCGGCGGGGGGCGACTGGGGATGCCGCGCCAGGATCACTCGTGAGTGGTGGCCGGCGTCGAAAAGGTTCGACGCCGGAAGACTTCGCCTCAGCTCGGGTTGAGCGGGATGGCGACGAAGCGCTGGCCCTCGCCGGAGCGCAACCGGATCAGGGCCGAGCGGCGGCCGTCGGCGCGGGCGGCGGTGAGCGCCTCGCGCACGTCACGCAGCGAGGAGACCGAACGGCCCGCCACGTCGAGGATGACGTCGCCGGGGCGGATGCCGCGCTGGGCGGCAGGCCCGGAGGGGTCCACCTCGGTGACGACCATGCCCTCGCCGCGGCCTGCCGGTTCCACCGACATGCCGAGGCGCGGGGTGGCCGGCGCCGTCTCGGGCGTCATCTCGCCGCGGGGGGCGCGGCGGCCGGGCTGCTGGGCCGAGGCCTGGTCGCCCGGCAGGCGACCGAGGGTCAGCGGGAAGGCACGCTCGGCGCCGTCACGGATGACGGTGAGGCGCACCGTGGTGCCCGGGCGGACCGCGGCGATGCGGCGGCTGAGCTCCGGCTGGCCGTCCACCGACACGATGACGTCGGAGGGCTTCAGCTCGCTGCTGGCGGCGGGGCTGCCCGGCTGCACGCCGGCGACGAGGGCGCCTTCCGGCTTCGGCAGTTTCAGGCCCTCGGCGATCTCGGGGGTGATCGCCTGGATCTGCACGCCGATCCAGCCGCGCTCCACCGTGCCGCCCTCGCGCAGCGCCGCGATGACCGTCTTGGTCGTCTCGGAGGGAATGGCGAAGGCGATGCCGACATTGCCGCCAGAGGGCGAGAAGATCGCGGTGTTGACGCCGATCACCTCGCCGTTGGCGTTGAAGGTCGGGCCGCCGGAATTGCCGCGGTTCACCGCCGCGTCGATCTGGATGAAGTCGTCATAGGGACCCGAGCCGATGTCGCGGCCGCGGGCCGAGACGATGCCGGCCGTGACCGTGCCGCCGAGGCCGAAGGGATTGCCGACCGCCAGCACCCAGTCGCCGATGCGCGGGGCGGAGGCGGCGAAGCGCACGAAGGGGAAGTCCGTGCCCTCGGCCTTCAGCAGGGCGAGGTCGGTGCGCGGGTCGGTGCCCACCACCTTGGCCTTCACGGTGCGGCCGCTGTCGAGGACGATGTCGGCCTCGGTCGCGCCGCGCACCACGTGGTTGTTGGTCACGATGAAGCCGTCGGCGGAGATGAAGAAGCCGGAGCCCTGCGACATGCCGCGCTGGCCGCCGGGGCCGCGGGGACCACCGGGCATGCCGGGGCCGCCGAAGCGGGGGTCGTTGCGGAACTGCTCGCCGAAGCGCCGCATGAAGCGCTCCATCTGGCCGTTCTCGTCCTCGTCCATGCCCGGCAGCTCGCGGTAGTTCATCGCCTGCGGGGCGGCCTGGGTGACGCGGACGGAGACGACGGCGGGCTTCACCTTCTCGACGACGTCGGCGAAGGAATTGGGGGCGGTGATCGCACCTTGGGCGGTGGCGCTGGCAACGAAGGGCGCGCGGGCGGGCTCGAAGGCCAGGACGCCGGCGCCGACGGCAGCGACTGCGACGGTGCCGAGAAGCGCGGCGCGAATGCGGGACGTCATGGGGGAATCTCCACGAATGAGGGGACACGGGGTCTGCGCCGTGTGTGAGGGGACCATGGCGGAGAGCGGATTACGCGATCCTGTCGGGGACATTACATCTTCGTAAGGTGGGCAGTGCGGCGCGGGAAAGTTCGAAGCGTGGCCGGTTGCTGGCGAGTACAGATTGGCCGCACCCGCACCCTCCCCGCTGCGCAGGGAGGGGGACTTCGACGTCGCGCCGGATTTGTCGACCATTCGCCAGGCCCGACCGTTGGCCATTCGTAGTGCGAGCGGAAAGTGCGGCGCTCGGGCTTGGCGCACTGTCGAAGCGAGGGCGGAACGCGGTAGTCTCCCTCCCCTCGCCCCGCGAGGGGAGGGATCCGGTCGGACGAAAGGCCGCAATCCCCTCAGGACTTCAGAGCCGCCTCGAGCTTTGCCTTCTCGTCCTCGCTCAGGGGCGCCACCGCGGTTGGCAAGGGCTTACGACGGCGCGCGGCGACGAGCAGATAGCCGACGCCGCCGAAGAGGAAGAGCGCCGGCGCGCCCCAGAGCACCGCCGTGTGCCAGCCGAAGCGCGGACGCAGCAGCACGAACTCGCCGTAGCGGGAGACGAGGAAGTCGAC
>LNFH01000424.1 GCA_001464235.1 Rhizobiales bacterium Ga0077556
CAGGTCGTCAAGGAGGGCGAGCGCCTCTGCCTGATCGAGGCGATGAAGACCTTCAACGACATCGTCGCGCCCCGTTCGGGCACGGTGACGCGCATCCTGTTCGACGACGGCCGGCCGGTGGAATACGGCGAGCCGCTGATGATCATCGAATGAGTCGCCCGATGTTCAACAAGGTGCTGATCGCCAACCGCGGTGAGATCGCGCTGCGCGTGCTGCGCGCGTGCAAGGAACTCGACATCGCCACCGTCGCCGTCCATTCGACGGCCGATGCCGATTCCATGCATGTGAAGCTCGCCGACGAGAGCGTCTGCATCGGCCCGCCCTCGGCACGCGAGAGCTATCTCCACATTCCCTCGCTGTTGGCGGCCTGCGAAATCACCGGCGCCGATGCGGTGCACCCGGGCTACGGCTTCCTGTCGGAGAACGCCCGCTTCGCCGACATCCTCGAGAGCCACGGCATCACGTTCATCGGCCCCAAGGCGGAGCACATCCGCATCATGGGCGACAAGATCGAGGCCAAGCGCACCGCCAAGCGCCTCGGCATTCCGACCGTGCCCGGCTCGGAAGGCGGCATCTCCGACGACGAGGAGGCCCGCGCGGTCGCCAAGGAGATCGGCTTCCCCGTCATCATCAAGGCGGCTGCCGGCGGCGGCGGACGCGGCATGAAGGTGGCGCGCTCGGCCGACGAGCTCGAGGTGGCGCTGCAGACGGCCAAGACCGAGGCCAAGGCCGCCTTCGGCGACGACGCCGTCTACATTGAGAAATATCTCGGCAAGCCGCGGCACATCGAGATCCAGATCCTCGGCGACGGCCAGGGCAACGCCATCCATCTGGGCGAGCGCGACTGCTCGCTGCAGCGCCGCCACCAGAAGGTCTGGGAGGAAGGCCCCTCCCCGGTCATCACGCCGGAACAGCGCGCCGAGATCGGCGGCGTCTGCGCCCGCGCCATGGCCGACATGGGCTATGTCGGCGCCGGCACCATCGAGTTCCTCTACGAGGACGGCCAGTTCTTCTTCATCGAGATGAACACCCGCATCCAGGTCGAGCATCCGGTCACCGAGATGATCACCGGCGTCGACCTCGTCAACGAGCAGATCCGCATCGCCGCGGGGCAGAAGCTGTCGCTGAAGCAGTCGGACATCGTCGTCGAGGGCCACGCCATCGAATGCCGGGTCAATGCCGAGAACCCGGCGACCTTCCGCCCCTCGCCCGGCAAGCTCAACCTGTTCCACACGCCCGGCGGCATCGGCGTGCGCGTCGACAGCCACGCCTACCAGGGCTACACGATCCCGCCGTATTACGACTCGCTGGTCGGCAAGCTGATCGTCCACGGACGCACCCGCACCGAGTGCCTGGCGCGCCTGCGCCGTGCGCTCGACGAGTTCGTGGTGGACGGCATCGAGACGACGCTGCCGCTGTTCCGCACCCTCGTGCGCAACCCCTCGATCATCGCCGGCAACTACGACATCCACTGGCTGGAGAAGTTCTTGGCCGGCGAAGCGGCCAAGGACGCCTGAGGGTCACGGGCCCCACAGGCCCTTCAGCACCAGCGGCACCTCCGCATAGGCGCCGACGAGGGCGTGGGGACGCGAGCGCAGCAGGGCCTGCGGCGCGTGGTAGCCCCACGCCACCGCGATGGAGGCGACACCGGCGGCATGGGCCATGTCGATGTCGTAGGTCGTGTCGCCGATCATCACGGTGTCCTCAGGCAGCGCGCCGACCTCGGCCATGGCCTGCTCGATCATGGCGGGATGGGGCTTGGACGGCGCGTCGTCGGCGGTCTGGATCGTGGCGAAGCGCTCGAGCAGGCCGTGATGGGTCATGACGATGCGCACCCCGCGCTGCGACTTGCCGGTGGCGATGCCGAGCGCGACCTCCCGTCCCGCCAGCCATTCCACCACCTCGCGCGCACCCTCGTAGAGCGGCTCGGCATTGCCCGGCTTCAGGCGCTGGGCGTGGAAGGCGCCCTTGTAGGCCTCGACCAGGGCGGGAATGTCGGGATCTCCCTCGCGCGTCAGCGTGGCGAAGGCCTCGGCCAGCGACAGGCCGACGATGGAGAGCGTCGCCTCGCGCGAGGGCGCGGGGCGACCGAGCGTGGCGAAGGCCTCGTCCATGCAGGCGACGATGAGGTGCTGGCTGTCGACGAGCGTGCCGTCGCAGTCGAAGATGACGAGCTTCACGTGACGGGCGCTCCGGGACCGGAGCGCCTTGTGGGTCATCCGGGCCTTCAGTTCAAGCGCCGAAGCGGCAAGACCTGACCGCCATGCGGAATTCCGGCGTGCGCGGCACATAGCCCCGCGCGCGCACCGCGTCGCGACACTGGACGATGCGGGCGAGGTCGGGGCGGCGCGCCTCAAGGCAGGCGATGACGGCGCCGCGAACCTCCGGGCCGCGATAGCCGCGGGCGCGGGCCTCCTGACGGCACTGGAAGCGCTCGGCGCGCAACTCGGGATTGCCGCGGCCCATGCCGGGGCCGGGTCCATAGCCGTAGGGCTGGGCGGCGAGCGGGGTGGCGGCGAGCAGCGCGAGGCCGCAGGCGATGGCGAGGCGTTTCATGGTCAGCATCCGGTGGCAGGCGAGGACGTCAGCCATGACGCCGGCCGGCTGAACTCCGGCTGAAGGCACCGTTCAGCCCGGGCGGCGCTCCAGCGCCTCGACCCGCGATTCCAGAGCGGCGATGCGCCGCTCGGCGAGGTCGTTGGCGCGGCGCAGTTCGGCGACGAGTTCGGACATGGCCCGGCTGTCGCCGCCGCCCGGGACGGTGCGGATCACCCGGCGCGTCACGATCACGATGAGCGCGAGGATGACGGCCAGCACCGCCGCGGTGACGTAGATCCAGCCGGTCAGGGACATCGCTCGCCATCCTCCCCCACCTCGCCGGGTCAACGGCGGTGGCCGGCCATCATTTCAGGACTGACAACACCCGTCACCCCCGGCCGAGCGCAGCGAGGGGAAGGGGGTCCAGAGGCCGACGGGCGGCGGTCTTAGGATCAGGCCCCTGTCCGCACTCGCAGGCTGGGCAGGACATGAAGCGCCTGCCGCCCCTGGACCCCCTTCCCTTCGGGCTCGCCGGGGATGACGGGTGGAGCGTCCTCGTGTGCGATCGGCGCCTGGCGGGCCAAGTCCCCCGGCGGCCGGTCCCTACTCCTCCGGCGCCTCGACGATGGGATCGTAGCGCGAGACGTCCCATCCCAGCAGGTTGAAGGTCTGCTCCATGTGGGGCGGCAGCGGCGCCGAGACGTCGATCGTGCCCTTGCCGCGCGGATGCGGAACGACGATGCGGCGGGCATGGAGGTGCAGCTTGTGCTGGATTCCGCCGGGGATCTCCCAGTTCTCGACGTCGAAATACTTGGGATCGCCGAGGATGGGATGGCCGATCTCGGCGGCGTGGACGCGCAGCTGGTGGGTGCGGCCCGTGACCGGCTTCATGGAGAGCCAGGAGAGCTTCTGCGCCATGGTGTCGATGACGGCGTAGTAGCTCACCGCGTGGCTCGCGCCCTTCTCGCCGTGCTTGGCGATGCGCATGAAGCTCTCGTCCTCGCGCTCTTCCTTGGCGAGATAGGTGGAGACGCGGCCCTGCCGGGGCTTCGGCACGCCTGCGACCACGGACCAGTAGATCTTGCGCGCGGCGCGGGTGCGGAAGGTCTTCGCCAGTGCCGCCGCGGCGAAGCGGCTCTTGGCGACGAGCAGGCAGCCCGACGTGTCCTTGTCGAGGCGGTGGACGAGGCGCGGGCGCTGGCCGTCCTCGTCGGTGAGAACGGCGAGCATGCCGTCGAGATGTTTCTTGGTGCCTGAGCCGCCCTGCACGGCGAGGCCGGCGGGCTTCGACAGCACCATGACGTCGGCGTCCTCGTAGAGCGTGATGGAGGCGAGGAAGCCGGCGACGTCCTCGCCGACCTTGGCCGACATGGGCCGCGCCTGGTCGAGCTTCAGCGGCGGCACGCGCACCGCCTGCCCCGCCTCGAGCCGGTCCTTGGTCTCGACGCGGCGGCCGTTCACGCGCAGCTCGCCCTTGCGGACGATGCGCTGGATGTAGCTGAAGGAGAGCTGCGGGAAGCGCGCCGCCAGGAAGCGGTCGACGCGCATGTCGGCCTCGTCCTCGGTCACGGTCAGGGTCTGCACGCCGGTCTGAAGCGTGTCGGTGGCGGCGGCCTTCAGTTCGGCGCGGGTCGGACCTGCAGGGGCCGGAGGAGGCGCTCGGCGCGGCGCGCGCGGCTCGGCGCGTTCGGCCGTGCGGGGAGCCTCGTCACGCGGCGCGCGGGAGCGTGTCGGACGGTCGGCGGCGCGTGCCGGGCGACGCTCGTCCGACGGCTCGCGTCGGATGTTGCGCGGCTCCTCGATGGCATCGATGTCGAGATCGGCCTCGGGCGCCCACGTCGCATTGTCGAGGTCCCAATCGTCGGACCGGCCGCGGCGGGGCGAGCCGTCGAAGGACCGCAGGTCGGTCGGCTCGCGCCGGACGCGTTCGCGGCGCGGCGGGCCGGAACGGCGGGGCTCGCCGTCATGCTCCTCGGGACGGCGATCCTCGTAGCCGCGCTCGTCCGACCGCTCGAAGGGTCGCCGGCTGCGGACGGGACCGCGCGGCGCGCGTTCGGCCTCGGCGGCGAAGGGAGTGCGCTTAGGCAGCGGGCGGGCGCCCATGCGCGGCGCTTCGCCGGCGGGCCCGGCACTGCGGCCGCGGGCCGGCTTGCCGGCGCCCTTGCCGAAACTCTTGGCGGGACCCTTGGCAGGTCCCTTGGCCGCGCCCTTGCCGCCGAAACGCTTGGCGCCGCGGTCGACGGGTCCCTGACCGGGCGGCTTGCCCCTGCCCTTCATGAGAAGCTCCTGATGACGGCGAGGCCGACCGCCACGGCTGCGATCGAGAGAACCACCGAAAGCACCACATAGAGGGCGGCGGCCCCGTAGTCACCCCGTTCGATGAGGGTCACCGCGTCGAGGGAGAAGGCGGAGAAGGTGGTGAAGCCGCCGAGGATGCCGGTGGTGAGGAAGAGCCGGAGGTCCTGGCTCCACGGCGCCTGGGCGCGGAAGGCGAGCCATCCGGCGATGAGCCCCATGGCGAGACCGCCCGCGACGTTGACGATGAGGGTGGCTGCCGGGAAGCCCGGCCCGAAGGCCTTCAGCGACCAGACGTTGACGCCGTAGCGCGCCGCCCCGCCGATGCCGGAGCCGAGGAAGACGAGGAGCAGCTTGGTCATGGGCCAAGGCCTAGCGGATGTGAGGCTCTGCGTGAAGCGTCAGCCGCCGCGCTCGCGCCGGAGCTTCGCCCACCATTCCATGCGCTTGGCGACTTCGCGCTCGAAGCCGCGCTCGACCGGCCGGTAGAGGCTCTGGCGCCCCAGCGCGTCGGGCCAGTAGTCCTGACCGGAAAAGGCGTCGGGCTCGTCGTGGTCGTAGCGATAGCCATCGCCATAGCCCTCCGACTTCATCAGTTTCGTCGGCGCGTTGAGGATCGTCTTCGGCGGCGTCAGGCTGCCGCGCTCCTTGGCGAGCGCCAGCGCCGCCTTCCAGGCGGTGTAGGCGGCGTTCGATTTCGGCGCGGTCGCGACGTAGATCACGGCGTTGGCGAGCGCCAGTTCACCCTCAGGGCTGCCGAGGAAGTCGTAGGCGTCCTTGGCCGCGTTGGCGACGACGAGGGCCTGCGGATCGGCGAGGCCGATATCCTCCACCGCCATGCGCACGACGCGGCGGGCGATGAAGAGCGGGTTCTCGCCGGCATCCAGCATGCGGGCGAGATAGTAGAGCGCCGCGTCGGGGTCGGAGCCGCGCACCGTCTTGTGGAGCGCGGAAATGAGGTTGTAGTGGCCCTCCTGCGCCTTGTCGTAGATCGGCGCCCGGCGCTGGACGATCTCCGAGAGGCCGGCGGTGTCGAAGACCTCGCCCTCGCCGGCGGCGCGCCAGACCTCCTCCGCCAGCGTCAGGATGGCGCGGCCGTCCCCGTCGGCCATGCGCACGAGTGCGAGGCGGGCGTCGGCGTCGAGCGGCAGGGGCTTTCCCTCCAGCGCCTCGGCACGCAGAAGCAGCTTTTCGAGCGCGTCGTCGTCGAGGGAGCGGAAGGTCAGCACGCGGGCGCGGGAGAGGAGCGCCGCGTTGAGCTCGAAGGACGGGTTCTCCGTCGTCGCCCCCACGAGGGTCACCGTGCCGTCCTCGACCACGGGCAGGAAGGCGTCCTGTTGCGAGCGGTTGAAGCGGTGGATCTCGTCGACGAAGAGCAACGTGCCGCGGCCCTGAACGCGCCGGGAGCGGGCCTGCTCGAAGACCTTCTTGAGGTCCGCGACACCGGTGAAGATGGCGGATATCTGCTCGAAGGCGAGGTCCGTCTCGCCGGCCAGCAGCCGCGCCACCGTCGTCTTGCCGGTGCCCGGCGGGCCCCAGAAGACCAGCGAGCCGAGGGAGCGGGTCCGCAGGAGCCGGGTCAGCGCGCCGTCGGGGCCGGTCAGGTGCTCCTGTCCGGCGACCTCGGCGAGCGTCTGCGGGCGAAGGCGATCGGCGAGCGGGCGCGGCGCCTTCGGATCCGGGCCCGCGGCCTCGAAGAGGTCCACGACCCTCAGCCGCCCATCATGGAATTGATGATCTGGCCGCCGCGGTCGATCTGGAAGCGCCAGAGCCGGGCGCGCTGGGCGGTGGCCTCGCGCAGGTCGGCGGGCGAGCGGATGTCGCGGCCGTTCACCGACAGGACGACGTCGCCGGGCTGGAGCCCCACCTGCCCGGCCGCCGAATTGGCCTCTACCGCCATGATGACGACGCCGTCGGTGCGGTGGGAGATGCGGAGCTCGTCGGCCATGCCCGGCTCGAGGGTCGCGACGCGGGCGCCGGCAAAGGGCGAAGGCCCGGCCAGGGTCACGGCGTCCTGGCCGCCGGGCGGCGCGGGCTCGAGGGCGACCGGCACCACGAGGTTGCGGCCGTTGCGGGTCACGGCGATGCTCGCCATGCCGCCGATCGGCTTGACGCCGAAGCGGTAGCCGAAGCCGTCGGGGTCCTCCACCGCCTGCCCGTCGACGGCGGTGATGAGATCGCCGGCGCGCATGCCGGCCCGCGCGGCAGGCGAATTCGGCACGACGGAGACGACGAGGGCGCCGGTCGGCCGGGCGAGCCTCAGGCTCTCGGCCACGTCGGCGGTGACGGTCTGCAGGCGGCCGCCGAACCAGGGCCGCTGCACCGTCTGGCTGCCGGCCTTGGCCGATTCGACGACGAGACGGACGAGCGCAGTCGGAATGGCGAAGCCGATGCCGTGGCTGCCGCCGGAGCGCGAGAAGATGGCGGTGTTCACCCCGACCAGGCGGCCGGCCATGTCGACTAGCGCACCGCCGGAATTGCCGGGATTGATGGCGGCGTCCGTCTGGACGAAGGACTGGTAGTCGGCGACGCCGACCTGCGTGCGCGCCAGCGCCGAGACGATGCCCTGGGTGACGGTCTGGCCGACGCCGAAGGGATTGCCGATGGCGAGCACGATGTCGCCGACCTCAAGGGCGTCGGAGTCGCCGATCTCGAGGACGGCGAGGTCGGCCGGCGGGTTCTTCAGCTTCAGCACCGCGAGGTCGGTGCGCGGATCGCGCAGCACGATGTCGACCTCGAACTCGCGCCGGTCGGCGAAGGCGACCTTCACCTCCGTCATGTTCTGGATGACGTGGTTGTTGGTGATGACGAGGCCGGAGCGGTCGACGATGACGCCGGAGCCGAGGGAGCGCGCCACCTCGGCGCGGCCGGGCCCCTGCGGACCGCCCTGCCCGCCCCGGTCGCCGAAGAAGCGGCGGAAGATCGGGTCGTCGAAGAAGGGATGGGCCTGCACCTGCTCGACGCGGGCGCCGTAGACGTTGACGACGGCGGGCGCGGCCCGCTTCACCACGGGTGCGAAGGAGAGCTGCACCTCGGCGCGGCTCTGCGGCGCCTGGCGCTGGGCCTCGGCGGCTCCGGGGGACAGGACGGCGAGGGCTGCGGCGACGAGGACGAGGGGAGCGAGTCTGGTCATGGCGGCAATATAGCGAGGCCCCCGCGGTCCCGGAAGGGAATGCAGGGGCGGACTGCACCGGGCGCGTGTTGACCGGGGCCGCCGCGGCCGCAAGGCTCGGGGCGTTTCCGCAGGAATCCCTTTTCATGACCGCCGTTGAATTCGCCCCGGGCAACTACCGTTTCGTGCCGAACGTCTTCCAGTATTCCGGCGCGGTGGCCGCCATGCCGGGCCACCACCTCGTGCGGACGGTGTTCCCCGAGCCGGTTCCCCTCGCGGAGGGGTTCCGGCGTATCGCGGCCCTGATCACCGCCGCAGGACGGCCGCTCACCGCGCTCTGTGCCTGCGAGCTGCGCTCGCCGGCCCCCTTCGACGAGGCGGGGTTCCGGGCCTTCAACGCAATCTATGCCGGGACCCTGACGGAATGGGGCCTGATCGACGGCGAGGTCAATCCGGTCGCCCGGGCCAACGTCTGTCCGGTGGTCGATCCGCCCGCCGAGCCCTCCATCCACGCCTTCACCCATGTCGCGGTCGGCGATGCGGGCCGCCCGTCCTTCGTCGTCGCCGGCAGCGGCGAGGGTTTCGACAGGGGCCCGGGCCATTTCTCCGAGCGGATCGTCCGCTACGGCGAGACGTCGCCGGATGCGCTGCGCGACAAGCTGCGCACGGTGCTCACCCACATGGAGACGCGCATGGCGCCGCTCGGCTTCGGCTGGGCGGATACGACGGCCGCCCAGATCCATACGCTGCACGACCTCGGTCCGTTGATGGAGCGCGAGGTCTTCGGCCGCGGCGCCGGCCGCAAAGGCGTGACGCTGCATCGCGACCGCCCGCCGATCGACGGACTCGAAATCCTGATGGACACGCGCGGCGTCGGCGTCGAGCACGTCCTCTGACGCCGGCAGGCGGCCGATGCGTTCGGGCCGGTTGACCGGGGGATGGGGACCCGCGAGGCTCGCCGCCGAGGAAACGCGGAGACCCTGATGACCCCGATCGACTTTGCCGCCGGCAACTATCGCTACGTCCCGAGCGTGTTCCAGTATTCCGCGGGGGCCGCCGCCCTGCCCGGCTATCACGTCGAGCGGGTGATGTTCCGCAATCCCGTGCCGCTGAAGGAGGGCTTTGCCCGCATCGCCGGTCTCATCCAGGGTGCGGGGCGGCCGCTGACCTCCTTCTGCGCCTGCGAGCTGCGTTCGCCGGCCCCCTTCGACGATGCCGGCTTCAAGGCCTTCAACGAGGTCTATGTCGGCACGCTCGCCGAGTGGGGCATCTACGACCCCGCCACCAAGGCCAACCCGGTGGCGCGCTCCAACGTCTGCCCGGAAATCGGCGGTCCGCCGGAGCCCTCCTTCCACGCCTTCTCCTACATCGCCGAGGGCGATGCCGGCGTGCCGCAGTTCGTCATCTCCGGTTCGGGCGAGGCGCGCGAGGGCGCCGGCCCCTATGCCGAGCGCATCGTCCGCCTGAACGACACCAGCCCGCAGGGCCTGCGCGAAAAGGGCGTCTTCGTGCTGGAGCAGATGGAGAAGCGCATGGCCGCCTTCGGCCACGGCTGGCCGGACACGACGGCGGCGCAGGTCTATTGCGTCCACGATATCCACCCCTTCCTCGCCGACGAGATCGTCCGGCGCGGGGCGGCCCGCTGCGGCCTCTCCTGGCACTACAACCGTCCGCCGGTGGTGGGGCTCGACTACGAGATGGACTGCCGGAGCGTGGCCGTCGAGCGCAGCCTGTGAGGCCTGGCGGCACCGGGGGCTGGCGCGGGTTCTTCGCGCCGATCCTCGCCGGCTATTGCGGCCTGCTCATCGGCGTCGGCATGGGGCGCTTCGGCTATCCGCCGCTGATCCCGGCCATGGTCGAGGCGGGCTGGGCGACGCCGACGACGCTGCACCTTGCAGGCGCCTTCAACCTCGCCGGCTACATCGTCGGGGCGGGAACGGCGCTCGCCACCGCCAGGGCCCTCGGTGTCCGCCCCGCCATCGCGCTCGCCTCCGCCTTCGCCGTCTTCGCCTTCGCGGCCTCGGCGGTGCCCCTGCCCGCCCCGGCCTTCATCGCGCTCAGGGCGCTGTCCGGCGCGACGGGCGGGGTTCTGATGATCGTCATCCCACCGGTCGTCGCCAACGTCGTCGCGCCCTCCCACAGGGGACGGGCCAACGGCCTCGCCTTCGCCGGCGTCGGCACCGGCTTCGTCCTGTCGGGCACGGCGGTGCCGGCCTTCGCCGCGAGCGGACCCGCCGCGGCCTGGCTGGCGCTCGCCGCCTCACTCGCCCTGGCAAGCGTCGTCATGCTGGCGCTCCTGCCGCGCTCGGAGCCGCCGGTCGCCGCCAACCGCGGCGACCCTGCCCCGGCCTGGCGCCGTGCCCCGGCCTTCCTCGGCCTCGCCGCCGCCTATTGCGGGGCTGCTGCGGGCTATGTGCCGCACACGATCTTCTTCGTCGACCACGTCGCCCGCGACCTCGGCTTCGGCCTCGCGATCGGCGGCTGGATCTGGGTGGCGGCGGGCGTCACCGCGGTGCTCGCGCCGATGGTGGCGGGGCTCGCCGCCGACCGGTTCGGCTACGGGCCGGTGCTCAGGGTCATCGTCGCCCTCATGGCGATCGGCGCGGCCATTCCCGCCCTCACCCACAATCTCGTGCTGCTGACGCTCTCGGCCATGATGGCGGGCGGGCTGATGATCGGGCTCGGATCATCCACCTCCGGGCGCACCCGCGAGATCGTCGGACCCGCCGCGCACACCGCGGCCTGGGCGCTCCAGACCGTCGCCTTCGCCATCGTGCAGGCGGCGGCGGCCTATGGCTTCACCGCCCTGCTCGCCGCCACCGGCAGCCACGCCCTCGTCTTCTCGCTCGCCGGCGCGATCATCGCGGCGGGGCTCGCGCTGGAACTGGCGACGGCCCGGATGAAGCCCCCGGCCACCGGCTGACGCCCGACACGCAAAAGGGCGACCTTGCGGCCGCCCCTGCAACCGGCCCGCCCGAAGGCGAGCCTCACTTTCCGTTCGCCGCGAGATCAGGCTTCGCCTGGACGGGACCGGAGTCCTTGCCCTTGGCGTCGACGTCGCGGTCGACGAACTCGATCACCGCGACCGGCGCGTTGTCGCCGTAGCGGAAGCCCGCCTTCAGCACGCGGGTGTAGCCACCCTGGCGCGACTGGTACCGGGGGCCGAGAACCTCGAAGAGCTTCTTGACCATGCCGAGGTCGCGGATCTGCGAGACCGCCTGACGGCGGGCGTGCAGGTCGCCGCGCTTGCCGAGCGTCACCAGCTTCTCGACGATCGGACGCAGGTCCTTCGCCTTCGGCAGGGTGGTGACGATCTGCTCGTGCTTGATCAGCGCGGCGCACATGTTGGCGAACATCGCCTGGCGATGCTCGGCCGTGCGGTTGAACTTGCGGTGGGCTTTGCCGTGACGCATCGCCTTGTCCTCCGGTGGATCGCGGACCTCACGGTCGGCGATGAATTGAAAATCAGTAATGGTCCTCGAAGCGCTTGGCGAGCTCTTCGATATTCTCCGGCGGCCAGCCCGTAACCTCCATGCCGAGGTGGAGGCCCATCTGGGCAAGCACTTCCTTGATCTCGTTCAGCGACTTGCGGCCGAAGTTCGGAGTGCGGAGCATTTCCGCCTCGGTCTTCTGGATCAGGTCGCCGATGTAGACGATGTTGTCGTTCTTCAGGCAGTTGGCCGAGCGGACCGAGAGCTCGAGCTCGTCGACCTTCTTCAGGAGCGCCGGGTTGAAGGCGAGGTCCGGGATCGACTCCTGGACGACTTCCTTGCGCGGCTCCTCGAAGTTCACGAAGATCTCGAGCTGGTCCTGGAGGATGCGCGCCGCATAGGCAATCGCGTCCTCGGGCGAGACCGAACCGTTGGTCTCCACCGTCAGGGTCAGCTTGTCGTAGTCGAGAACCTGGCCCTCGCGGGTCGGCGAGACCTGGTAGGACACCTTCTTGACCGGCGAGAAGAGGCTGTCGACCGGGATGAGCCCGATCGGGGCGTCCTCAGCGCGGTTCTTCTCGGAGGGCACGTATCCCTTGCCGGTATCGACGGTGAATTCCATGCGGATCGAGGAACCCTCGTCGAGGGTGCAGATCACCAGCTCGGGATTGAGGATGACCACGTCACCGACGGTCTGGATGTCGCCGGCGGTGACGACGCCCGGGCCTTCCTTGCGCACGACCATGCGCTTGGGGCCGTCGCCCTGTGATGTTCAGGACGATGTCGGTCACGTCCTCGCGGACGCCGGGGATGGAGGAGAACTCGTGGAGGACGCCGTCGATCTGGACGGCCGAGACGGCGGCGCCCTGGAGCGAGGACAGGAGGACGCGACGCAGGGCATTGCCGAGGGTGACGCCGAAGCCGCGCTCGAGCGGCTCGGCCGTGGCGGTGGCCACGCGCTTCGGGTCATCGCCGGGGA